>NZ_KB291171.1:28365-48285 GCF_000318255.2 Capnocytophaga sp. oral taxon 380 str. F0488 | reverse complement strand
AGATTGGTATAGAAAGGGTATATAAGTGGTTGAATAATAGTATAATATAACAAGGATAAAAATGTTAAAAAAGAGGTTTCGAGACGAAAGAAAAAGGAAGGATTGACGAATGGTGAATAACGAATAACAGAAGAGGCTGGCTCTTAAAGAGCCAGCCTCCCCTCAATTAAATTTAATTTAACTTACAATGACAACAAATTAAATTTCTATTCTAATATCACCATAAATTCGGCACCTGTGGCGAAATCTTCGCCATAGAAATCACTTAGGGCGGTGAAACGCACATAGCGTGCTTTTACAACTTTGTCGAGCAACACTTGTTGGGCGCTACTCACATCTTTAAAAGCTCCTACTTTCACGGGGTCGCCCCAGTTCTTACCGTCGTTGCTCAGTTGTATTTGGTAATCTTTTACCTTTCCGCTCCAGCTATCAGTGCGTTGGGTAAAGCTAAAGCCTTTTACATTAACTACCTTTCCCATATCGAAATCTACCCAATGTGGGTGTTTGGCTACAGTAACTGAATAGGCTGAGTGCCAAATGGTATTGGGGTCGCCATCTACTAAATGTTTGGCGTCACCTACACCTGCTTCTTCACTGCTGGCGAAAATTACTTCCATTGCCGTGCTTTCGGCTTTACCGAAAGTAAGGGTGTACTTTTGAGTTTCATTACCTGCAAACCACGCTTTTACAGTACCTCCGTTAGGCAAATCGAAAGGAAGGGAGTATTTCTGTGCTTTGTTATTATTGATGCTGTAATAGATAGTTGCAAGGGCATTGGCTGTACTGATAGATACTTTCCCTACCTTGTTACGAGTGATAGAAAGAGGTTGCTCACCGCTTGCACTTATATTGGTTATGGTTTGCAAATCTTCTTTGGCTGGACGAATGATGAAACCGAAATTATGAGGGGTTGCTAACAAACGGTCACGCAACAACGGACGAGGACCGCAACTATGTCCGCCCAAACCTGTGTTGCCTATGTTCAGTTGCAAGTACACGCCGTCAGGTTCTGGTAATTGGTAGGGGTGTCCTGCCAAAGTCATATCGATAGCTTTATAAGGCAAAGCTGCTACCGATAGCGGCTCTGCGCCTACAAACACTGCGCCGGCACCCTGAGCATTGGTAAGAGCTGCCCAGCGGGTTTCTTGGTGTTGCCCCATATCTTGTGGTTTAGGGAAGGACACAAACTCATCGGCTACTTTACCGGTGTAGAGACCTACAAAAGCCCCTGATTTGCGGTCGGGATAATTATCTTGTTTACCGCGACCGTAATAGGTGAAGTTCTCGTATTGCTTAGGCAGTTTGAGTAAATAGCCCAATTGTGGCAATACCAAAGAGGCATCGTTAGACACCACGCTGGCTTGTAGTTCGATAGATCCGTCGGGATAGACGGTGAAAATTTGGTTGGTAGTGAACTTAAAGTCGTTTGCACCAAATTTCTGGTGGGTAAGTTCCTCTATCTTATTCCTTCCTGAGCTGGCACCACCTGTTATTTTAGCTGCATTAGGTGCTTGTGATTCCACCGTGAAATAGAATGTATAACCACCTTCTTTATTAGGTTTCACTGAGGAAGCAATGGCTTTATGACGCAGGTTATGCAATCCTTTTTCAAACCATTGTTCGTATATCCAGTTGTCGTTATTGGTGAAGGCGCGGAAAGCGTTGAGACTTAGGTCGCTGTTGGCAATAATAGTATGCTCACCATAGCGGAGTGTGCCTATCGTACCTTTATCGAAATCAAAAGTTACTGAAAAGTCTTTTCCGGTAATGGTCTTTTTGTCTTTGCTAAGGGTGAGCTTTTCTCCTTTGACTACAGAGGAAAGAGAAGGCTTTTGGGTAGCAGGTTGCATTAAGAATTGTTCGCGAGCTTGCACAAATCCTTTTTTAGCCCAAGGGGTATCTGCTTTAAGGTGGAATTCTACAATACTGTAATATTCTTCATTGCTATCTAATGTTATAGGAGTAATGGTCACACTTGATTTTTGCTGTGGCATCACAGAAGGCACTTCAAAAGGACGCTCTTCTACAAGCACACCGTTCTTATAGAGTTTCCATATACCCTCATAGTTTGAAAGATCAGTAAAATAGCCTTTATTGAAAATTTCAAAAGTAAAACTATTAAGTTTTTTCACGCCTATATTCTGATACACTTTCTGCACTTCGTAGTACTGTGGTTTTACTGTTCTATCGGCAAAGATAATGCCGTTCATCACAAACTGACCATCGTTAGGGAAGTCGCCAAAATCACCTCCATAGGCTTGATAGCGAATGCCGTCTTTGGTATAGTTGTACATCGCTTGGTCTACCCAATCCCAGATAGCACCTCCGCATAGAAAATTGGAGCTTTCGATAGCCTCCCAATAATCGGCGAGATTTCCTACCGCATTGCCCATAGAATGAGCGTATTCCGAGATGTGAAACGGATATTTGATGTCGTACTTACCTGTAGCAGCACCCTGTACCCACGCTACGGAAGGGTACTGGTTAGAGCCCATATCTACGATGTCGTTATTGCGTTCGTATTGTACAGGGCGAGAAGTATCGAGTGTTTTGAGGTGATTATAAGCCGTTACAAAGTTCTGACCAGGGCCTGCTTCATTACCAAGTGACCATATCACAATGGCAGGCGAATTATAGGTAGCCTCTACCATTTCGGTTACGCGGGCTGTGTGAGCCTTTTCCCATTCTTTAGGGTGAGAAAGTGATTCTTTGCCGTAGTAATACTCGTGAGACTCTATATTAGCTTCGTTCTCTAAATAAATACCATACTTATCGCAGAGGTAAAACCAATAAGGGTCGGGTGGATAGTGAGAGTTGCGCACGTGGTTGATATTAGCTCGCTTCATCATCATCACCTCTTCTTCCATTTGTTGATGTGTGAGCACGTGCCCTTGTGCGGGGTGACTTTCGTGACGGTTTACGCCTTTAAATTTGATAGTCTTACCATTGAGATAATAATACCTTCCTGCCTTTCCGAAAGCATCGTCTTCAGCCTTAGTATCTTTGATTTCTACTTTTCTAAAGCCAAAGTAAGACGATACTGTTTCTACCACCTTCCCTTTTTTATCCAAAAGTTGAGCTACGAGCACATAACGATGAGGCTCCTCAGCCGACCATAGTTTAGGATTCTTTACGGCTATTGTACCGCTCACTTTATCGATAGCGTTAGGGGCTACCGCTTTTAGGGGAATGCTTCCTTTGGTAGCAGTGGAGGTAACGTCGTCTTTATACAATGAGACTTCGTATACGTTATAGCGCACTTGATAATCTTTGACTGCTTTTGAGCTGAGGTTGCGCACTTCGGCATTGACTTTTAACTGCCAATCGGTGAAGTTTTGGGTATCTGTAAGAATGTTGAGGTTAAAGATTTGCACCTTAGGAGTACTGCGCAAGGCTACTGTCCTGAATATCCCAGGTAGGCGGAACATATCTTGTGATTCGAGAAAAGAGCCATCGGAATTGCGGTATACTTCTACGGCTACTTTATTCTTGCCTTTGTGTAGATATTTGGTAATATCAAAAGAAGCCACATTGCGTGAGTTTTTAGAAAAGCCTACATACTGCCCATTAATCCAAAGGTAGAAGAAAGAGTCTACTCCATCGAAATCGATGAAGATTTCGCGACCGTCCCAATCGGTAGGTACTTCAAAATCGCGGATATAAGAACCTACCTCATTGCGATACTCATAGGTTGTCCACGTTTTAGGAGGAGTGCGCATTACTCCTTTACGCCAATCGTCTACCTTGCGCTCGTGATAGAAAATCACGGGTTGGTTTACATAGATAGGCACTCCATATTTGAGCGTACCGTCTTTTTGAATACCTTGAATATTCCAGTTAGAAGGCACAGGAATCAACTCCCAAGCAGAAGCGTCGAAATCGGGTTTATAGAAATCTTTGGGACGCTCTTCGGGAGTTTTGCACCAGTGGAATTGCCATTGTCCATTGAGAGATTTCCAATAGGGAGAATGTTCAGGCAATACTTGGGTAGCCGTCTTTTCGTCTTTAAACGAGAAGAAATAAGCACGAGGATACTCTTTGTTAAGCGAGAGTTCCTCTACTGACTCCCATTCTTTACCCGTAGGGGCTGAGAGAGTGCCATAAGCAAAACCACCCAAAGGCTTGTGTTGGGCTAATAAATAAGGAGAGAGTAGTAAACTTAGCAGGGTACTCACTGTTCTAAAATAGTGTTTCATAAATTATTAGTATTAGTTTCGTCTTTTTGAAGATTGGATAATAAGGGTTCTACCTTGGTGTAATCTTTTACGACTTTGATGCATAAAAAAAGGGAAATGATTAACAAAAGGGTACCAATCACATTTATAATTGAGGTTGTATATGACATCTCGATAGTAGGGTCATCAAGCATAGAGGCTCTAAAAACAAAGTAATTTACTACAGAAGAAATAATTGAAAACGTCCACCAAATGGTTACAAAATTAGTAGGTAGTTTGGGTTGTATGTCTCCCCTTTGTATGAAAAGATTGCGAGTACTATCGTATATTTCTTTCATTATGCGATATGGGAGTACCCAGTTAGCAAAAGGAATGAACCAGCTCCCTACTGCCCAACCATCGGTATATGAGAGGTTATTTTTCAGTTGGTGCAAGTTGTAATAAGCGCGCCTGAACCACATCAAAAAAAGAATACTCATTATAATGAATATCACAAGCCACAAAATACCTACTATACCTGAGAAAACATCACTCAGTTCAGCTCTTGCAAACAATTCGTCATCTATTTCACCTACAAGGAACTCTCTAATAATATATAGTTCAAAAATATCTGAAATCAGAAATATGAATAAAAAAGCAAAGGATATCCACAACATTATTATGGCATTCTTAGCACGGGTAGTATTATCTCTTAACATTTTTGTTGGTTTTTATAAGAAAAGGCGTAACTGGAAGTTGATATTAAAAAAGGTTACGCCTTTTCTTGTTGAATATTGAAATCTCTAAATTTATAAATTATTAAACGCCTAACATATTCTTGGGGTCTAAAATCTCATCGAGCTTATCCTTAGAAAGCAAGCCGTGTTCTAATACTAAATTGTACACTGACTTACCTGTTTCAAGGGCTTCTTTGGCTATCTTGGTGCTGTTCTTATACCCTATATGTGGATTGAGTGCTGTAACGATACCGATACTGTGTTTTACCATATTGAGGCATACTTCGCGATTGGCGGTAATACCTTCGATACACTTGGTGCGCAAGGTGTCGATAGCGCGTTCTAAGAATACGATAGACTCGATAATGCACTGGCAGAGCACGGGTTCCATTACGTTGAGTTGCAACTGACCTGCCTCAGCGGCGAAGGTAACGGTAAGGTCATTCCCAATCACTTTGAAGCATACTTGGTTCACTACTTCGGGGATAACAGGGTTTACTTTGCCGGGCATAATAGACGAACCAGGCTGCATTTTAGGCAGGTTGATTTCGTTGAGTCCTGCACGAGGTCCTGAAGAGAGCAAACGCAAGTCGTTACAAATCTTAGAGAGTTTTACAGCCATACGTTTTAACGCAGAGGAATAAATTACATATGAACCGGTATCAGGGGTAGCTTCTACCAAGTTAGAAGCAGTAACGAAGGCTTCGCCTGTGAGTTTAGCTAAGTTTTCGGCACATAGTTTGGCATATCCCTTAGGAGCGTTGAGTCCTGTACCAATGGCGGTACCTCCCATATTGATTTCCAAGAAGAGCTTGGCGTTGCTTTGCAAGCGGGCGATTTCTTCTTCGAGGTTGGCTGCAAAAGCTTCAAATTCTTGACCAAGCGTCATAGGTACGGCATCTTGCAACTGGGTACGCCCCATTTTTATTACATCGGCGAACTCTTTACCTTTCTTACGAAAAGCCTCAATGAGCAATGATAGGCGCTTGATGAGCGTTTCGTTCATCTTGATAACAGCTAACTTTACAGTAGTAGGGTAAGCGTCGTTTGTAGACTGTGATTGATTCACGTGGTCGTTAGGAGAGCAGTGTTGGTAATCACCGCGAGGATACCCCATAATTTCCAAGGCGCGATTGGCTATTACTTCATTAGCGTTCATATTCACCGAAGTACCAGCCCCTCCTTGAATCATATCTACGAGGAACTGATGGTTAAACTTCCCTTCGATTACTTCTTTGCAAGCCTCAGAAATAGGTTTGAGCAGTTCGTCGGGGAGTAATCCCAAAGCGTGGTTTGTTTGAGCTGCGGCGAGTTTTACATAACCAATAGCTTTTACAAACTCAGGGTAATCACCCATTTTAGTTCCTGTAATGCGAAAGTTTTCGATGGCGCGTTGTGTTTGTACGCCATAGTAAGCATCGGCGGGCACTTGCAAGTCGCCGATAAGGTCGGATTCTATTCTAAATTTTGTCATAATTTTAAATTTTATATTTTTAGTAACTTTATATATGATAC
Organism: Capnocytophaga sp. oral taxon 380 str. F0488; assembly: GCF_000318255.2. Lineage (NCBI taxonomy): Bacteria > Pseudomonadati > Bacteroidota > Flavobacteriia > Flavobacteriales > Flavobacteriaceae > Capnocytophaga > Capnocytophaga sp. oral taxon 380. Next base: position 41,879 of record NZ_KB291171.1, on the reverse strand, counting down.
TTACGTTATATAATGAGATTGTATTGGTTTAAAAAATTTCGGTAAAAGTACGGAAGTTTTTTTTAATAGAAAAGAAAAAAGAAAAATATTTTTTAAGACAACGTAACTTCGATTTAAAGAGGTGAGGTTATGCCTTAGAAATTAAACAAAAATTGGTAGATTAGTAAATTTAGAAATTAGCAAATTAGTAAAAGGAAGAGATGAAAATAGTTATTTGGCAGGTCGAACTTGTAGGACAGACCGAACGAGTCAGACATTTTAGAATTGTCGAAAAAACTCCGAAAAACTCTGAGTTTTCGGGGAGAATTGAAGAGGAAACAGAGACACTAAGGAGGTATCGGAAGAAAATGAAGGAAATCGGAAGAGGGTTGAGAGAAAAATTGGTGCAAAAAGGCTGTAAGGGGGTGGGGTTAGCTTATAGAGAGCTTATAGGAAGCTTATACGAATCTTGGAAGATTGGTATAGAAAGGGTGTGGGAGGGAGGGTTTTTGATGAAAAAAGGCTATTAGATGGGGGTTTTTGATAAAAAAAGGCTGTGAGGAGGGTGGAGTCTTAGCTTATAGGGAGCTTATAGGAAGCGGGTGGGGTTAGCTTATAGAGAGCTTATAGGAAGCTTATACGAATCTTGGAAGATTGGTATAGAAAGGGTGTGAATCTTGGACGATTGGTATAGAAAGGGTATATAAGAGATTGATTCATAACACAATACAACAGTGCTAAAAATGTTAAAAATAGGGTTTTCGAGGCGAAAGAAAAAGAATCCTCACCCCCGTCCCTCTCCCAAGGAGAGGGGGAATGTGGTGACGGAAAAAGGGAAGAAAAATTAGAGAATTAGCAAATTAGAAAATTAGTAAAATGGGGAGGTGTGAGGTCTTAGGGCATAGGCAATAGGGTTATGACGGAAAGTGGGTAGGCGGATTGGAAAATTAGAGAATTAGCAAATTTGGAAATTAGCAAATGAGGACGATAGGGACGAGGTAAGATGGGTGGGATAGAAGAGACGGGAGATTAAATTAGCAAATTAGTTGGAGTTATATTGAACAAACGTTGATAATCATTTAATTGCTTGGAAGAATTGCCGGACAAAAAAAGGGAGTTAAGCTTATAAACAAAAAATATTAGTTCGTAATTCAAAATTATTTTATATCTTTGCATTCTAAAAAATCAAATAACGCTTAGTTTATGGAATATTTAGATTTTGAACAACCTATTAAAGAGCTTGAAGAACAGATGGAAAAGTGTCAGGTCATCGGTAATGAAAGTGATGTGGATATGACTGATGCTTGCAAGAAGATAGAAAAGAAACTCAACCAAGTAAAGAAGGAAGTTTATGGTAATCTTACGGCGTGGCAACGAGTGCAAATCTCTCGTCACTTGGAGAGACCTTATACTCTTGACTATATCAACTCACTTGCAGGAAACACTTTTTTGGAACTTCACGGCGACCGTACAGTGAAAGACGATAAGGCGATGATAGGAGGTTTTGGAAAGATAGATGACCAAAGTTTTTTGTTTATTGGTCAGCAAAAAGGAGTAAATACTAAGATGCGACAATATCGCAATTTTGGTATGGCAAACCCCGAAGGGTATCGCAAAGCCTTGCGATTGATGAAACAAGCTGAAAAGTTTAACATTCCTATAGTGAGTTTTGTAGACACGCCAGGAGCTTTCCCTGGTATTGAAGCTGAAGAACGCGGACAAGGAGAAGCTATTGCTCGCAATATCTTGGAGATGTCACGTTTGAAAGTGCCTGTAATAGTGTTTATCATAGGCGAAGGAGCTTCGGGAGGAGCGCTAGGTATCGGTGTAGGTGATAAAGTGTATATGCTTGAAAATACTTGGTATTCGGTAATATCGCCAGAGTCTTGTTCCTCTATATTATGGCGTAGCTGGGAGTACAAAAAAGAAGCTGCTGAAGCACTAAAGCTTACCGCTCCTGATATGAAGAAATTAAAACTGATAGATGAGATTATTAAAGAACCACTCGGGGGGGCACATCGCGATCGCGAAATGATGTTTGCTACTGTTCGTAAAGTGATATTGGACACTTATAAGGATTTGAAGAAACTTCCCACCGATAAATTGGTTGAAAAACGAATGAACAAGTACCTCGCGATGGGAGTGTTCAGTGAGAAGTAAGAAAATGATAATATCAACAACTTATAAAGGCGCTATTTAAGCGCTTTTTTTATAAAGTGAAGATAGTAAACGGTTGCTAAATAAAAGAGTAAAGAAAACTTTTCAGAAGTTATCAACAGACTATTAACAGTGTTTGTGGGTAAAATCATCTACCCCAAATTAAACTATTTCGTATCTTTGCCGTATGAACGAAACAGAAAACACATCAGTACCAGAAATTGTTCCTGCAATACAACCATTCTCGCGAACACAAGTGAGTTTAGAGCGAGGAAAGCTCCCTCCACAAGACCTCAATCTTGAAGAAGCTATCTTGGGAGCTATGCTCATTGACAAGAAAGGCGTTGATGATGTGATAGACATACTCAACCCTGAAGTTTTTTATAAAAAGCAACATCAACTTATCTATCAAGCTATCTTTGAACTTTTCAACGAATCGGAAGCTATCGACCTGCTTACGGTGGCAGAACAACTTCGCAAAAATGGCAATTTGGAGGCGGTGGGAGGAGAGTTTTACCTTATTAATCTCACCCAACGAGTATCATCATCTGCTAACGTGGAATTTCACGCGCGTATTATTTTACAGAAGTTCATCAAGCGCAAGCTCATTGAAATTTCTTCGGAAATTATAGAAGACGCTTACGACGATACTCGCGATGTGTTTGATTCGTTGGACAGTGCTGAGCAGAAACTCTATGAAGTAACACAAGGTAACCTAAAGCGTTCCAGTGAAGCAGCGGGAGATTTGGTGATAAAAGCACTCAAGAAAATACAAGACCTCTCTAATAAAACTGATGGGTTTAGTGGAGTACCTTCGGGCTTTACCAAGCTCGACCAACTCACCTCAGGTTGGCAAGCGAGCGACCTTATTATCGTAGCGGCACGCCCAGGTATGGGGAAAACAGCCCTCACGCTTTCTATGGCAAGAAATATAGCAGTAGGGCAGGGGATACCCGTAGCGTTTTTCTCATTGGAAATGTCGTCGGTACAGCTTATTACGCGTTTGATTTCCTCAGAAACAGGTCTGTCGTCAGAGAAATTGCGTACAGGGAAGTTGGAAGAGCACGAGTGGTATGTGCTAAATACTAAGGTGAAAGACCTAGAAAAGGCTCCTCTTTTTATAGATGATACGCCTTCTATATCAATTTTTGACCTCCGAGCTAAAGCGCGCCGACTCTCTACACAGCACGGCATTCAGCTAATTATTATTGATTACTTACAGTTGATGACGGCAGGGGGTAGCAAAGGAGTGGGTAACCGCGAGCAAGAGATTTCTACAATTTCTCGTAACTTAAAAGCTCTCGCTAAGGAGTTGAACATACCCGTAATAGCGCTTTCACAGCTTTCGCGTAATGTGGAATCACGTCCTGGACAGCAGAAGCGTCCGCAGTTATCCGACTTACGTGAATCAGGAGCTATTGAGCAAGACGCCGATATTGTATCGTTTATCTACCGTCCTGAATACTATAAAATTACAGAATGGGACGACGAATCAGGGACACCTACCGCTGGACAAGCTGAGTTTATTGTGGCTAAACACCGCAATGGAGGTTTGGATAGTATCCGATTGAAGTTTGAAGGACATTTGGGAAGGTTTGCTAACTTAGAGGAATACGACAGTGGAAGCTATTTACCTATGGGAACACAAGAATTTGTTTCGAAGATGAATGAAAATGTAGCTTTTGAAACTGTACCTACTGCCAATCCGGAGCAGGCTTTTGGCGCACCTTCAACAGCTTCAACCGAAGATGATATACCTTACTAAAAATACTCTTGGAGTGTGTGAATATCCAAGAATCCTTTTTTGCCATTCTTCTCAATAGCGTAAAACGATGCCGAGAGAGGATTGGTGATCTAATAGAAAACCTGTTTTTCTTGTTTTTTAGCAATATAGTTTGTACTTTTGTCGCGTTTATATAACATTAGGAAAGTACTTTTAATGATTAAAAAACGATGAGAAAAGTTATTCTTATAGCAGTAGCAGTGCTAGTAGCACTGACTGTTAGCAATTGTGGGAAAGGGGGCGATGACGCTCCTAAGGAGCTAAAAACTAAGATTTACGAGAATTTTGAAATTACTGAAGATGGCTCGACATTAGTGAAATGGCTTACTGATGAAGAAACTACCATTGATATGGCAGCAGACGAGATGCTGAGCAAAGTAACTGCTATCTCAGATTATGCTTTTGCAGAACACCGAGAAATAACCTCAGTGACTTTGCCCAAAGGCTTAAAGAAAATGGGGAAATGTGCTTTTAAAAGCTGTTCAAAATTAACTTCCATTGTTATTCCTGAGGGGATAACAAGCATAGAAGAGAGTTCTTTTGCGTGGTGTGGAGCCTTAACTTCGGTTACTATCCCGGGCAGTGTTACAAGCGTAGGATATGGAGCTTTCTCCGAGTGTACAAATTTAGCCAAAATTACTATCCCTGACAAAGGTTTAGTAACCATAGGAGAGCGCGCTTTTTCGTGCCCTGCCTTAAAATCGTTTACTATCCCTACTACGGTAACAAGTATAGAGAAATGGGCTTTTTTTGATTGTCAAAAGCTTACTTCGTTAGTTATTCCTACTTCTGTAAGAAGCATAGGAGAGGGTGCTTTTGCAAACTGTAAGGCTATAACCTCTATAGTAATTCCTAAGGGAATAACAAAAATTGAAGATTCAACTTTTATGAATTGTGAAGCTTTGACCTCGGTTACTATCCCTAATACCGTAACAAGCATAGGTAGCGGTGCCTTCAGTTCTTGTAAGTCCTTACCTTCTATTGCCATTCCTAATACTGTAACAAATATAGGAGAAAGTGCTTTTAGTTTGTGTTCTGCATTGAAATCGTTCACCTTCCCTGATAATAATAGTATTACTAGCATTGAGGAAAAAACTTTTTTGGCTGCCGGTTTAACTTCTATTACTATTCCTAATACCGTAAAAAGTATAGGAAATAATGCTTTTGCTGAATGTCCTGCATTAAAGTCGGTTACTTTAAAAGGAGGTACACCTCCCATCATAAATATCGATAGTTGGCCTGGTACTTTTAGCGATACTCCGCTTAATGCTATTTATGTGCCTGCTAATAGTGTAGAGACTTATAAAAAGGCTGATGGTTGGAACAAATTTGCCGATAAAATACAAGCTATTAAATAAGTTATTTGATAGATAACCTATTTTTTCTTGCTTTTTAGCAATACAATTTGTATCTTTGGCACATTATATAAAAAAGCATACAATGACACAGATATTAAACCACACTGATATTGAACACAAGATAAGACGGATTGCTTATCAGATTTACGAAACACACCTCAATGAAGAGGAGATTGTGCTAGCAGGCATTAATGGCAATGGCTATGTGTTTGCTGAGAAACTTGCAGTAGCACTTGCAAGTATAGCCCCTCTGAAAGTAGTTTTATGCCAAATTATAATGAATAAGAAGAACCCATTGGCAGGCACTGCTACTTCTATTCCTGCGGAACAATACACCAATAAAGCAGTGATAGTGGTAGACGATGTGCTCAATTCAGGACGTACGCTCATCTATGGGGTAAAACACTTCTTGGAAGTCCCCTTAAAGCGACTTACTACCGCTGTATTAGTTAATCGCAATCACAAGGACTATCCTGTAAAAGCCGATTTTAAAGGCATATCACTATCTACTTCACTGCAAGAACACGTTTCGGTAACATTCGACACAAGTAAGTATAGTGTTGATTTATCAAATTAATAAGCTAATCTGTTCATTTGCTAATTAACTAATTTGTTATGTATACCACTCTTATCATTCTTTTTATATCGGCTTTGTTTTTTATGAGCGGGAAGGTGCGCTCCGATTTGGTAGCTATGTGTGCCTTAGTGCTCTTGGTGCTCTTTGGCATATTAACGCCTGAGCAAGCTTTATCGGGCTTTTCGGACAAGGTAGTAGTGATGATGATAGGGCTCTTTGTGGTAGGAGGTGCTATCTTCCAAACGGGATTAGCAAAGATGATGAGCAGTAAAATCTTACGCTTGGCAGGCGATAGCGAGGTAAAACTCCTTATCTTGGTAATGCTCGTTACCGCTTTTATTGGGGCTTTTGTAAGCAATACAGGTACGGTAGCCTTGATGATGCCCATAGTGGTGAGTATGGCAATGAGTGGTAACATCAACAGTAGTCGCCTGTTGATGCCTATGGCTTTTGCCAGTAGTATGGGCGGTATGATGACGCTTATCGGTACGCCTCCTAACTTGGTAATCGATGGAGAGTTAGTGAAAAACGGCTACGATAAACTCACTTTCTTTTCCTTTACTCCAGTGGGATTGGTGTGTTTGGGAATAGGACTGTTAGTTTTAATTCCCACCAGTAAGTTTTTTCTCTCTAAAAAAGGTGATTCTAAGCAAGAAGGTAACCGAAATGGCAAATCACTTACCGATTTGGTACGTGAATATCAACTCTCCAACAACTTATATCGCGTATTAGTAGAAGGAAACACTTTATTTATAGGTAAAACGCTCAAAGAAATCAACCTTTCGCAACGTTATCACATTTCGGTATTAGAAATCAGGCGCAAACCTACTTCTAACAATCCTTTTTTCAAAACAGGCAACCAAGAGGTAGTAAATGCTGATACCGTAATTTATGAAGGAGATATTCTTTATTTGCGCGGTAGCTTTGAGTCGATTGAACAAATGAACGCCGAAAATCACTTAAACTTTCTCGACACACACCACCCCGAACAACGCTTGCCTAACGAGTTGCACTTCCACGATATAGGCATAGCCGAAGTACTGATAATGCCTGCTTCGAAATTGGTTAACACCCGCATCAGTGATAGCAAACTGCGCGAACACTTTGGGCTCAATATCTTAGGTATTCAGCGCAAGGATAACTATATTTTGCAAAACTTAAAAGACGAAAAGATGCACGCTGGTGACATACTATTGGTGCAAGGAACTTGGGAGCACATTGCTAAAATGGACGCTGAACGCAGTCAGTTGGTAGTATTAGGGCAACCTCTTGCCGAGGCTTCTAAGGTAACCCTCACCCACAAAGCTCCTATCGCTGCGCTAATAATGGTAGGGATGGTAGTCGCAATGATGTTCGATTTTATCCCTATAGCACCCGTTACTGCTGTGCTTATCGCCTCTTTATTGATGGTTATTTCAGGAGCTTTGCGCAATATTGAAGCTGCTTACAAGACGATTAACTGGGAGAGTATTGTACTCATTGCAGGTATGTTACCTATGGCATTAGCCTTGGAAAAGACAGGAGTATCAGCCTTAGTATCGAATGCATTAGTAGGGAGTTTAGGCGATAAGAGTCCATATATACTCTTGGCAGGCGTGTATTTTACCACTTCGCTTATGACGATGTTCATTAGCAATACCGCTACAGCCGTACTCTTGGCTCCCATTGCTATTAAAACCGCCTTATCGTTAAGCTTACAACCCCACGCTTTTATGTTTGCAGTAGCCGTAGGTGCAAGTATGTGTTTTGCTTCTCCTTTCTCCACTCCGCCCAATGCATTAGTAATGTCGGCTGGGCGTTACACTTTTATGGATTACGTGAAAGTAGGCTTACCTCTGCAAATCATTATGGGGATTGTAATGGTATTTGTATTGCCATTATTATTCCCATTTCAATAAAAAGTTGTATCTTTGCCGAAATTTTTAAAAGTAAAGAATGAAAAAAAGAATTTCAGATTTTTTGTTAGACGTTTCTAAATACGTATTTGCGGGCTTATTAATCGCTCCACTATTTAACTCAACTTTCGCGTGCAACGATGCTTATTGGTGTGCTTTTACTGTAGCTATTTTAGCTCTTATAGTAGGACTTTTCCTCTCTAAACAGAAAAAAGGAGCGGTGAATAAAAACAACAATAACAACCGCAACAAAAACTATCGCAAGAACAACAATAGCAGAAATAATACAACTTCTAACAGAGCATAACTATTTCTTCCTCTCAAAACTATGAAAGTCTATTTCGATAATGCGGCTACTACCCCCGTCTATCCAGAAGTAATACAGAAGATGACGGAAGTTCTGAGGGATACTTATGGAAACCCCTCTTCTACACACGGTTTAGGGCGTAAAGCCAAGTCGCTTATTGAATATAGTCGCAAGCAAATAGCTAAACAACTGAATGCTTCACCCTCTGAAATTATTTTTACTTCAGGGGGCACTGAAGCTAATAACCTTATCTTGCGCAGTTGTGTGCACGATTTAGGTGTACAAATTGTCATTTCTTCCCCAATAGAGCATCACGCTGTTTTGCATACCTTAGAGGTATTAGCCAAAGAATATCCTATAAAAATAGTTTACGTAAACCTTACGAACAAAGGGGTCGTAGACCTCTCTCATTTAGAATACTTGCTCCAGCAATATACTGAAAAAAAGGTATTGGTGAGCCTAATGCACATAAACAACGAAATAGGGAACATTCTACCTTTAAAAGAAGTAACTGTACTCTGTAAACAATACAATGCTTATTTCCATTCAGATACCGTACAGTCTGTGGGGCATTACCCTATCGATTTGGGGGAAATCCCTGCCGACTTTATCACGGCTTCAGCTCATAAGTTTCACGGACCTAAAGGAATAGGATTTGCTTTTATTAGAAAAGGCATTGCGCTACACAGCAGTATCACAGGGGGTGAACAAGAAAAAGGCTTGCGTGCAGGTACCGAAGCTGTTCATAATATAGTAGGAATGGAAGTTGCTTTTAGTCTATCATATACTAATTTAGATAGAAACACTGAAAAGCTCAAAGACCTGAAGCGTTATTTTATCAAACAACTCAAACATCATTTCCCAGAGGCGGTATTTAACGGAATGTCGGATACTTTAGACGAAAGCAGTTACACCATTGTGAACATAGGTTTTCCCTCATTGAAAAACCAAAATAGTACTCTGCTTTTTCAGTTAGACTTAAAAGGCATTGCTTGTTCCAAAGGGAGTGCTTGCCAGAGTGGAAGCGTGCAAACCTCTCACGTACTATCGGCTTTTTTATCTGAGGAAGCACTACAATATCCCTCGCTCAGATGCTCTTTTTCCATCTTTAACACAGCAAAAGACGTCGATTTTCTTATCGAAAGCCTTAAAGAAATCTCCCATAATAATCACTGATAATAAACTACTTACAATTCTATTACACATTAAGCAGAAAAATATTTACAGAAAAATAGTAGGTAATTCAAAATATTGTTGTAATTTAGTAGCGTTTTTAAACAATAGTTGCATTTAAATCTTAGATATGTCAGAGGAAAAAAACACATTAGCCATAGAGGATAACCGCGAGGACAACCGTTTAGAAGATGCGTCATTAGTAAACTATGAGGCAATGTCTCTTAGTGAATTAACCAAAGAACTAAAAGAACTACTCCAAACTGAGAAAACCCAAGCTATCAAAAAGCAAGTGGACGCTATTCGTTATGAGTTCGACAAAAAATACGACGCTCTTGTAGAAGAGAAAAAAGAAGAGTTCATAGCCGACGGAGGAGAATTGTATAATTTTTCTTACGAAATTCCTGTTTATAGAGAATTCTACACCGCTTTCAACGATTATCGCGAAAAGCGCAATCAATACTATAAAGAGATTGAGAAAACCCATAAAGAAAACCTTGCTAAACGCCGAGAAATCATCGAAGAACTCAAAAGCCTTCTCAATGCCGAAGAGCATTTGGGCACTACCTTCAAGCAGTTTCAACAATTGCAAGAGCGTTGGCGCAAAGCAGGAGCCGTCTCTAATGCCGATTATGAGGATTTGTGGAATACTTATCACCACCACGTAGAGAACTTCTATGACTTTATCCACCTCAGCAAAGACTTGCGTGACATCGACTTTAAGCGCAATTTAGAAGAAAAACTAAAAATTATTGAGCGTGCCGAAGCTCTTGCCCAAGACGACGTAGATGCTCTCATTGCCTCTCGTGAACTACAAGTGTTACACCGCGTTTGGAAAGAGGAAATAGGTCCTGTAGATAAAGAACACCGCGAAAGCATATGGCAACGTTTCAGTGAACTTACTAAGAAAATACACGACAAACGCCAATATTACCTCAAAAACTTAGATAAGATATATGAAGAAAATGCAGTGAAGAAGCAAGGCATCATTGAGCGGATTAAGAAACTCAGTGAGAAAGAGCCTACTACTCACAGCGCTTGGAAACAGCTTTCTAAGCAAGTAGAAGATTTACGTCAGTCGTTCCTAAATGTAGGAAAAGTGCCTTTACAACAAGCTGATGAGGTATGGAAATCTTTCAATATAGCTTTACGTGCTTTTAACAAGAAGAAGAACCAATTCTACAAAACACTCAAAAAAGAGCAACAGGAGAACCTCACTAAGAAATTAGCCTTATTAGAAATAGCAAAAGCTAACCAAAATAGCACCGATTGGGAAACCACTACTGAACTGATGAAGAACATTCAGAGAGAGTGGAAAGAAATAGGAAGTGTTCCTCTTAGAAATACCGAAAAAATTTGGAAGGAATTCAAGAGAGCTTGTGATACGTATTTCAGTAGGTTTGCTGAGACTATTCAGCATTCTAAAAATAAAGAGTCTGATGCGCTTGAACAAAAGAAAGCCTTTTTGGATAAGCTGAAAGAATATCAATTAGGCACCGATAGAGATAAAGAGATAGCAACCTTACAAAACTTTGTGAATGAATGGAATGCTATAGGAAATACTCATCATTCTAAGAGAACCATCGACATCAAATTCCATAAGATTATCGATGCACTGTACAAGAAACTCAATTTTGATAAGCAAGAAATTGAGCTTATCAAGTATAACAACAAGTTAGAACGACTTATCAACGATGATAACGAGAACTCCCTTAACAATGAGGTGATTTTTGTAAGACGTCGTATTGATGAACTCAAATCGGAGATACTACAGTTAGAAAACAACTTAGCTTTCTTCGGTAATATCGACGAGAAGAACCCATTAGTGCGCGATGTGATTAAGAACATCAACAACCAAAAAGAAGCTCTTAAAACGTGGGAAAATAAACTTCGTGAGCTAAAGCATTTGCAAAAAACACAATTAGCTGAAGCCTCTGAAGAAAAGATAGAAGAAAAGGAATAATTTTATTGTTTTCATATTTAGAGAAGAGGTTATGCTTGCTAAGTAACCTCTTTTCGAGTTTTATATCTGTATGAAATTAGTATTTGCCACCCATAATCAGCATAAATTAAAGGAAATACAAGCCCTTTTACCTAAAAATATCGAACTGCTAAGTTTGAGCGACATAGGTTGCAATGACGATATAGCCGAGACTGCTACTACTATTGAGGGCAACGCTTTGCTGAAAGCTCAATACATCAAAGAGCATTATCATTGCAACGTTTTTGCCGATGATACAGGCTTAGAAGTACAGGCACTAAACAATGCTCCTGGGGTATATTCGGCACGGTATGCAGGTGAGCACAAAAGCGATACAGACAATATGTATTTGCTACTAAAGAATATGGAAGGAATCTCACACAGAGAGGCTCAGTTTAAAACGGTTATTGCTTTATGTTTAGATGGCTCTATATATACTTTTGAAGGTATCGCAAAGGGACGTATAGGCACTACCCCTGTAGGCACTAACGGTTTTGGGTATGACCCTATATTTATTCCTGAGGGTTCTGAGCAAACTTTTGCCGAGCTGACCCAAGAAGAAAAGAACCGTATCAGTCACCGTGGAAAAGCCTTTGGAAAGCTATTACATTTCTTAAACCAAAATATTCAGTAAGAAAAATGAGTTTATTAGAGATTAAAAATATCAAACGAGATTTTAGATTAGGATCTGAAATACTGCACGTACTGAAAGGCATCAACTTATCTATAGAGAAGGGAGAATACCTTGCCCTTATGGGACCATCGGGCTCTGGTAAATCTACTTTGATGAACATCTTAGGGTGCTTAGATACGCCTACCTCAGGCGAGTATATTCTGAACGGTAAAGATGTAAGCAAGATGAGCGACTCGGAATTAGCCGACATTCGCAATAAAGAGATAGGCTTCGTATTTCAAACCTTCAACCTAATGCCACGTACTACGGCTTTAGACAATGTAGCTTTGCCTATGGTATACGCAGGCGTTAAGAAAGAAAAACGACACGAGCGCGCTAAAGAAGTACTGAAATTAGTGGGATTAGAAGACCGTATGCTTCACAAACCCAATGAACTATCAGGAGGGCAACGCCAAAGAGTAGCTATAGCGAGAGCTTTGGTAAACCACCCTTCAATTATCTTAGCCGATGAGCCTACTGGGAACCTTGATTCTAAAACTTCTTATGAAATAATGAACCTTTTTGACGAAATCTACCAAAAAGGGAATACCGTTATCTTGGTAACCCACGAAGAAGACATTGCTCGGTATGCCAAACGGATTGTCCGCTTAAAAGACGGACTTATAGAAACTGATAGTGCTAAGTAAATGAATATCGGAATTATTATCCCTGCTTATAACGAAGCTGAAAGCATTGGTGTTACCTTGCAATCTCTGCTAAATCAGACCTATCTTCCCCATCAAATTATAGTAGTAGACGACGGTTCTACCGATACCACTGCTGAGGTAGTGAAACAAATTGCTACCCAATATCCCGTAGTACAATTGGTGCAACGCAGTGAGAAGGGAGAACATCTACCAGGGGCTAAAATAGTGCAGACTTTCAACTATGGGCTTCCTTACCTAAAAGAAGCCGTAGAGGTGATTTGCAAATTTGATGCCGACCTCATCTTCCCTAACAACTATCTCGAAACAATGTGCCAGCAATACAGTAAAAATCCACAGTTGGGAATGTTTGGAGGCTTTTGTTATATTGAGAGAAATGGCTCTTGGATACTTGAGAATCTCACTAATAAAGACCACCTAAGAGGTGCTGTAAAATCTTATCGGAAGGCGTGTTTTGAAGCGATAGGTGGACTTAAAATAGCTATGGGCTGGGACACCGCCGATGAGCTATTGGCGCGCTACCACGGTTGGACAGTACAAACTGACGATACTCTTCACGTAAAACACCTACGCCCGACAGGTGCTGGCTATAAAAGCAATGCCCGTTACCTGCAAGGAAGCGTTTTCTACCGTCTGCGATACGGATTCTTCCTCACTTTACTCGCTGCCATAAAATTAGCCATAAGAAAGCGCAATGGTAAACTCTTCTTAGATTATTGCAAAGGATTTTATAAAGCTAAACAAGAAAAACAACCTTACTTACTCACTCCTGAGGAAGGTAAATGGGTAAGACAATACCGATGGAAAGGGATTTTCAGTAAAGTAGTGAAAAGCAAAAAATGAAAAAGCAATAATATCAAAAATGTCAATAATACCAATAATACTAAATCGATAATGATGCGAGGTCGTAACACGACAGGCAACTAAACAAAGTGCGAGCCGCACGGGCAGATAGAGAAAAGACGA
>NZ_KB291171.1:13950-28345 GCF_000318255.2 Capnocytophaga sp. oral taxon 380 str. F0488 | reverse complement strand
CAATGAACGAACAATGAACGAACAATGAACGAACCTAAGTAGAAGGTAAGTTAAAGCTAAGATAGACATAAAAAGAGAGTTATTAATAGATTTCAACATTGCCAAAGTTTTGAAATTTTAGCAAAACCCATACCGCAAAAGTAATAGCATACAAAGGATACCTCTACCCCACTCCTAATTAAAGGCTCTTCTGTTATTTTTGTGCATCAAATGGCATATTTGGCAAATAATTATTATCTTTGCCCCGACTAAGAAACTAAAAAACAAGGTTCAAGAATGATAAAACACAAGTATGGCAGAACACAAACCAGTTTGCCCACTGAAATTATTGAACTACTGAGCGACCAAGTGAGTAAAGAATTGGTATGTTCTATTCTTGACCCCTTCGAGTTCTACGACGAAAAAGATTCGCCTATGGCTCTTAAACTTATTGATGAACACATTCTTTTAGACGAGAAATAATGATTTTAGTAACTGGCGGAACAGGGCAGATTGGCAGTCGTTTACTTTTTCACCTTACCCAAAACAAGGCGCATAAAGTAAGGGCTATCTATCGCAGTACCCATTCGTTAGAAAAAATAGAACAGCTTTTTACAAAAGAATCTCCTAATGGAGCGGAACAATTCCGCTCTATTGAATGGGTAGAAGCCGATATAAGTAACATTCCTGCGCTCGAACAAGCGTTTGCGAATGTTTCTTTTGTTTTTCATTGTGCGGGCTTCATCTCTTTTCAGCCTAAGGATTTTGCTCAGCTAATCAAAGTGAATGTGGAAGGAACTGCTAATATCGTAAACTTGTGTATTGACTTTAAGGTAAAAAAGCTCTGCTATGTAAGTTCTATCGCTACGCTTTCGGCTTTGCCTCATACGCCTATTGATGAGGAAAACGACTGGAATAGTGAGGACTATAACACCGATTACGCTATCAGTAAAAACGGTGGCGAAATGGAGGTATGGCGTGGCTCACAAGAAGGATTGCCGGTGGTGATAGTGAATCCATCGGTAGTGCTGGGAGCTAACTTCTATGAGCAGGGCTCAGGCTTATTGTTTAAAAAAGTAGCTGATGGACTGAGATATTACCCCACAGGAGGCACAGGCTTTGTGGCGGTAGACGATGTAGTGCGTGCAATGATACAGCTACAGTTCTCTGAGGTTACGGGAGAGCGCTTTGTACTGAATACTGCTAATCTTAGTTATCAATTGGTTTTTGAAAAAATTGCGAAAGGTTTGGGAGTAAAAGCTCCAACCAAAAAGATTTCGCATAAAACATTACGTCGTTTGGCACGTTTAGACGGTTTTTTGAGTTTCTTTGGTATTAAAAAGCGAGCACTTACCCTCCAAACTGCCAATGCTCTTGGCTTGATAAGCACTTATAATGGTGATAAAATAAAAGAGTTTATCGATTTTCAGTACAGTGATATCGATGAAGTGATTCAAGAGATTTGTGCAAAATATCCGCTATGAGAAAATGGTTTAAATATCTTTTTAGAATACTTCTTTTCCCTTTGGCGTGTTTGTATGGTGCAATAGTTCGTCTGCGCCATTGGTGCTACAACGTGGGTATCTTTAAAGAATATACTTTTGCAGTACCTCCTACTATTTGCGTGGGCAATGTAGCAGTAGGAGGGACAGGTAAGAGCCCAATGGTGGAATACCTCATTAGGCGATGGCATAAACAGCGTAGAGTGGGCGTACTCAGTCGTGGCTATAAACGCAAGACAAGGGGCTTTATATTGGCTACCGAGACTTCTACGGTATTGGATTTAGGTGATGAACCTTTCCAATTTTGGTGGAAATTTAAGGATATTATCTTAGCTGTTTGTGCCAACCGAGTAGAAGGTGTGGAACGAATCCTCACCTTGCCTATGCCTCCTGAACTCATTATATTAGACGACGCTTTCCAACATCGCCCCGTAAAAGCAAAAATCAACATAGTGCTCACCGCTTACGGACATCTGTTTACTGACGACTGGCTACTTCCAATGGGGCGACTCCGCGATGTAGTAAGCCGAGTGCAACAAGCCGATATAGTGGTTGTAACTAAATGTCCCCCCTCATTGTCAGAAAAAGAACGTACTCAGCTCATAGCGCATTTACAGAAGCATTGCCTTTGTCCTATCGTCTTTGCAACCATTGCCTACGATAAGCAAGTATTTTCAGAGAGGGAAAACATATCTTTGACGACTTTCATTCAAGAACCTTTTACTTTGGTAACAGGCATTGCCAATCCGAATCCGCTACTTACATTCTTGAAAGAACAAGGGGCAGATTTTCAGCATTTAGCTTTTGCCGACCATCATCATTTTACCAAGAGAGAAATACAGCAATTGCAAGGCAAGCGAATCCTCACCACTGAGAAAGACTACGTGCGCCTGCAACCTCATTTGCAAGACTTGTATTACCTGCCTATCGCAATGCAATTCCTCACCCCCACTGATGAACATACATTTGGCACGGTTTTTGAAAATCTATAAACACGAAAAAATTACAAACTTTTATCAGTATGACAAGAAAACTCATCGCTATTGTAGCTTTTGTTTTGGTAGCTACTGCTACTCTTGAAGCTCAGGAAATTAAATGGATGACTTTTGATCAAGCTATTGCTGCTCAGAAGAAAAAACCTAAAAAAATATTTATTGACGTATACACTAATTGGTGTGGACCTTGCAAAATGTTAGCGAACAACACTTTTAAGAACAAAGACTTAGTAAAGTATGTGAACGATAATTACTACGCTGTAAAGTTCAATGGTGAAGGTAACGAAGTAGCGAACTACAAAGGACAAAAGTTTGAGAACAAAGGCTATGACCCCGCATTGGCTGAACGCCGTAACGCCACACACCCACTTACCGGCTATATGCAAGTACAGGCTTACCCAACGATGGTGTTCTTAGACGAAAATAACGATTTGATAACAGGTATCACCGGGTATATGTCGCCTACTCAATTAGAACTCTACTTGAAAATGTTTAACAACAATGATTACAAAAAAATCACTACTCAACAAGAGTTTCAAGTATATCAATCGAAGTTCAAACCTACATTTAAAAACTAATAAATACACTTTTTCATAAACACACGTCAAAAACTCTTGGCAGAATGTCAAGAGTTTTTTATTTTTTTACTACCTTTGCGGAGTAATTAGCAGATTATCGAAATTGGCAAATGGAAAGATTGAATTTATGGCAAAAATACTCATCATAGAAGACGAATCGGCAATTCGCCGTGTACTTACCAAAATATTGGTAGAAGAAAGCAAAGAGTACGAAGTAGAAGAAGCAGCTGATGGTGTAGAAGGCGTTGAGAAACTCAAAAAAGAGGACTACGACTTAGTGCTATGCGACATCAAAATGCCTAAGATGGACGGTATGGAAGTACTCGCGGAGGTCAAGAAACTCAAACCCGAAATCCCCTTTGTGATGATATCAGGTCACGGCGACCTCGAGACAGCAGTAAACGCAATGCGCTTAGGGGCTTACGACTATATCTCAAAACCACCTGATTTAAACCGCTTGCTCAACACTGTGCGCAATGCTCTCGACAAGAAGAAATTAGTGGTAGAAAATAAACACCTCAAAAAGAAGGTGAGCAAGAGCTATCAGATGATAGGAGAAAGTGCACCTTTGCAACAAATCCGTCAGATGATAGAAAAAGTAGCACCTACCGAAGCGCGTGTGCTCATCACGGGCTCTAATGGTACAGGTAAAGAGTTGGTAGCTCACGCCATTCATTACCAAAGCGAGCGCAGTGAAGCTCCGATGGTAGAGGTGAACTGTGCCGCTATTCCTTCCGAACTGATAGAAAGTGAACTCTTTGGGCATATCAAAGGGGCGTTTACTTCGGCGGTAAAAGACCGTGCAGGTAAGTTTGAGGCTGCTAACAATGGTACTATTTTCTTGGATGAGATAGGCGATATGAGTCTTTCTGCCCAAGCCAAAGTGTTGCGTGCGTTGCAGGAGAACAAGATTACCCGCGTGGGAAGTGATAAGGACATCAATGTAGATGTACGTGTAATAGCGGCAACCAATAAAGATTTAAAAAAAGAGATAGCCGAAGGTCGTTTCCGTGAGGATTTGTACCACCGTTTAGCAGTAATTCTCATCAGAGTACCTTCACTTAACGAACGCAGAGACGATATCCCACTACTTATTGATTATTTTTCAGCAAAAATAGCCGAGGAACAGGGTATTAGTCCAAAGAAATTTAGTAAAAAAGCAATAGAGCTTCTTCAAAAACAAGATTGGACGGGTAATATTCGCGAGCTACGTAATGTAGTAGAACGACTCATTATCTTAGGAGGCAAAGAAATCTCAGAAGATGATGTAAAAGCGTTTGCGGGAAAATAGTGCGAACTGCACTGGCACTTTAAATTAGGAAATAAGTAAGCGTTACAAAATCTTACCGATTAACTATGAACAAAATAAAAATCCTCTCTATAACTATTCAGAAATAAAAAATGACGGCAAGGAGTTCTCTCTACCGTCATTTTCTTTATATATAACTCTTCTTATAGAATAAGCATCGCATCACCGTAAGAATAGAATTTATATTTCTGCTCTACGGCTTCTTTATAAGCACGCATAATGAGGTCGTGCCCCGCAAAAGCTGAGACCATCATTAACAAGGTAGATTTAGGAGTGTGAAAGTTGGTAATCATTGCATTGGCTATACTAAAATCATATGGAGGAAAAATAAACTTATTTGTCCAACCGTCAAATGGATTTAGAAAACCATCAGATGAAACTGAGCTTTCCAACACGCGCATTACAGTAGTTCCTACCGCACATACACGTTTCTTATTTACCTTAGCTGTATTAATGATTTTTGTTTGACTTTCAGGAATATGTATTTCTTCACTATCCATTTTGTGCTTAGAAAGGTCTTCTACCTCTACAGGATTGAAAGTTCCTAACCCCACGTGTAAAGTTACCTCAGCGAAGGTAATACCTTTTATTTCCAAACGCTTCATCAAGTGCTTAGAAAAGTGCAAACCCGCAGTAGGTGCAGCAACAGCGCCTTCGTATTTAGCATAGATAGTTTGGTAGCGTTCTTCATCTTCAGGTTCTACCGGACGAGAGATGTATTTAGGCAGAGGTGTTTGTCCTAATTCTGTAAGATGTTGACGAAACTCTTCATAAGTACCATCGTATAGAAAACGAAGGGTGCGACCGCGAGAGGTAGTATTGTCTATTACCTCGGCTACCAATTCGGCATTTTTGCCAAAATAGAGTTTATTGCCTATGCGTATCTTGCGAGCAGGGTCTACAAGTACGTCCCACAAACGTTGTTCAGCACTGAGTTCACGCAACAAAAATACTTCTATCTTTGCCTTTGTTTTTTCTTTATTCCCATACAAGCGAGCAGGAAATACTTTAGTATTATTCAGTACAAACACATCTCCATCATCAAAATAGTCGATTACATCTTTAAATAGTCGGTGTTCGATTTCTCCTGTTTTACGATGTATTACCATTAAGCGTGCTTCGTCGCGGTTCTCACTGGGATACTCAGCTAATAGCTCTTTAGGAAGTTCAAAATTAAAGTTTGAAAGTTTCATATATTTTCTATATAATAATCATCAGTTTATAAATGGTATCCTAACTTTTATGCTGAATTTAGAACAATCAATATTGTTCTCCACCATAAATATCCGTAGATATACATTCAAGAAATAGACGCTAAAGAAGGGTAAAATAGAGATATAATAACAAAGGAAGATATACCTTATTCATTTCAAATAGCTATTGTATAAAAAGAAAAAGTCGGGATGACTGGACTCGAACCAGCGACCACACGCACCCCATACGTGTACGCTACCAACTGCGCCACATCCCGATTTTTAATTTCAGAGCGCAAAACTACTACCTTTTACAGAAACTACCAAATAAATAGATTAAAATATTTTACAACAAGGGCTATTTATTTGATATACTGAAAAGTCCTATTTTTCTATCTTCCCTAATGAAACTGTAAAGATTCCAAAATCATCTATCAGCATATCCTGCTTTTGCACTCCATTAAGAGAAAATATCCCGTCTAACTCTCGCTGACTACGGCGACGCATCACCCAATCATTCTCTTGATGACTTTTTAGTACAAAGGCTATCGTTTTGAGTTGTGGGTGCCACGGCTGTCCTGTATAAATCAAAAAACCGTTTTCTGAAATCGACACAACTCCCTTTACCGCCTCATTAGCTAATTTATTATCACCAAAAAGTTCAAAAATACCTGATATGATAGTGATATTAGGATTATAGTCCAAACTTGTGTAGTTATCGGCTTTAAAACAATTGTAGTTAGTGAATCGTATATCTTGAAAGCCTCTTTCTCTGACGGTTTGCTCCCCTTTTTCTATATTAGCTGGTAAAAACTCATTGATGACAATTTCTACCTCTGGGTACTTTTCTTTGATGTCAAACAAATAATTACCTACTCCTCCAGCAATATCAAGTATCTTTACTTTCTTCCCTTCGGCTTGCAAAGCTTGTATCGCTTTATCTACTTGCTCCAATAAGTGTGCTTTGCGTATACGTACGCCTCGCCACCCAATGGCATTGAGATAACTTTTGTCCATCAGTTTACCTATACCCCATTTCCCCTGAGGAATATTCTTGTAAACGTAATCCATTGAAGCTCCTGAATCAAATCCATATTCCAGTCCTATCGCCATTCCGCCACTGAGGTGTCCTAACTTACTCAGTGCCCATTTCTGAAATCGGTAATAGTACTTTTCTCTATTGGGAATGAGCTCGTATTGCATTATTTCGTACTCTTTTTGAGTAAAAGTATCGGGTTTCAAAGAAGGTGATGCAAGAGGTGTTTCAAAAGCTCTACTGATAAACCGTTCAAGTAATTTATATACCTCTTCTCTGCCTTGCTCAAACAAAATGCCGTGGTGGAATCCGTCTAAGGTAACAAATTCTTTTATTTCAGAAGATAAGTTTACATAGAATTGTTTCTGCTGCTTG
Source organism: Capnocytophaga sp. oral taxon 380 str. F0488 (assembly GCF_000318255.2). Classification (NCBI taxonomy): domain Bacteria; kingdom Pseudomonadati; phylum Bacteroidota; class Flavobacteriia; order Flavobacteriales; family Flavobacteriaceae; genus Capnocytophaga; species Capnocytophaga sp. oral taxon 380. Next base: position 21,378 of record NZ_KB291171.1, on the reverse strand, counting down.
TTAATCACCACAAAGTCTTTTTCAGCTGAAAGCAGTAGTGTGGGAATAGTAATAGCAGCGGCATCTTCCACCAATCGCTTACCTGCATTAGCTAAATCTATAAGCAGTTTCCCGTTGATAGACCGCGTGATAAACCTATCGGTATCATAGGCGCGTTGCTGTTCAGGGTCACGAGTGAGCATTTTAGACTTAACATAACTCTTTACAACAAGATTAGGTTTCACTTTTAGTGCTAATTCTATAGCTTGCTTGGCTAAGGGAACTATTAAATTGATTTCAAAAGCAGGTGCTAAAAGTGCCATTCCAGCAATACGTGGAGCAAAATCGTGTACCCAAGCCGATACAATCACCCCTCCTATGCTGTTGGCTACTACAAAAATATCCTCTTCTTGCACGTCGTATTCTTGTTGCAAAAACTTAGCAAAAGCATCTAAATCTCGTACTGAATCCATAAAAGCAGGCGATACTGAAGCTTTAGTATGCCCGTGTCCTCTCATATCAAAAGCAAAAATATTATAGGACGCAAACAGCGGGTGCGTAGCAAATTCCTGTAAGCGCTCACCGTACTCGTGACCGCGATGTATTACAATAAGTGTTTTTTGTTGAGGCTTGTAATTCCATTCGTAGAAGTATAACTCTGCCTCTTGATACCCCTTGAAAAAACCTGTATTCATCATCTTGTTATTTTATTGTGCAGGCAAAGGTACGCTTTTTAATGATAAAAACAATAAAAGTGAAGGATAATTACTTCATTAAATTAATATTTAAGAAGTATATAATAACAAAAAAATCACTACCTCTCTTCGTAAGTAGTGATTGAAGATTGTACTCGGAGCGGGACTTGAACCCGCACAGGCATTACTGCCCACTGGATTTTAAGTCCAGCGTGTCTACCGATTCCACCATCCGAGCCTTCTATGATAAACATAAAAAAAGAGCGAAAAACGGGGTTCGAACCCGCGACCTCAACCTTGGCAAGGTTGCGCTCTACCAACTGAGCTATTTTCGCTTATTTCTTTTTCAATAAATTTGCAACTGGCTTTTCCCTTATTTGCGGTTGCAAAGGTACAACAATTATTCATTCCTGCAAATTTTTTGAATACTTTTTTTATAACTTTTTTATACTACTATTATAACCTACATTCTTTCAGGAACTTGTATACCTAGCATTTTAAAAGACTCTGCTATAATTTCTCCTATTTTCTTGCTCAACATTACCCTAAAATCACGCTTGCTCTCCTCTTCCTCTCCCAAAATCGATACATTTTGGTAAAACGAATTAAAGTCTTTTACCAAATCATACACATAATTGGCAATAATAGCAGGACTATAACTATCAGCAGCATCTTGTACAACCGATGGAAATAGGGTGATGCTCTTTAGCAAAGCCTTCTCTTTCTCGTGTAAACCATTAACTTTTTCTACCGCTACCTCATTCCTACCTCCCATTTCAGTATACTTGCGCATAATCGACTGGATACGAGCGTAAGTGTATTGTATAAACGGACCTGTATTTCCTTGAAAATCGATAGACTCTTTAGGGTCAAACAAAATGCGCTTCTTGGGGTCTACTTTTAATATATAGTATTTTAAGGCTCCCAAACCTATGGTGTGATACAAGGCTTCTTTCTGCGTTTCGGTATAACCGTCGAGTTTACCGAGTTCTTGTGAAATCTCTTTGGCGGTTTGCTCCATTTCAGCAATAAGATCATCGGCATCTACTACGGTGCCCTCGCGACTTTTCATCTTACCACTGGGCAAATCTACCATACCATAGCTCAGGTGATACAAGTGTGATGCCCAATCGTAACCCAACTTTTTCAGGATAAGAAAAAGCACTTTGAAGTGATAATCTTGCTCGTTACCTACCGTGTACACCATTCCTTTTACATCAGGATAGTCCTTCACACGCTGGGTAGCAGTCCCCATATCTTGCGTCATATAAACCGACGTCCCATCAGCACGAAGCACCAACTTCTCATCTAAGCCATCGGCGGTAAGGTCACACCAAACTGAACCATCTTCTTTCTTGAAGAACACACCTTGCTCCAAACCGCGTTCCACAATGTCTTTCCCTAACAAATAGGTATTGCTCTCGTAGTAATACGAATCAAAATCAACACCTAAATTCTTATAAGTAACGGCAAAACCATCGTATACCCAGCCATTCATCTGTTTCCAAAGTTTTATTACTTCGGGGTTGCCCGCTTCCCATTGGCGAAGCATCTCTTGGGCTGCTACAAATATAGGAGCTTGTTTTTCCGCTTCTTCTTTGGTCTTCCCTTGTTCTACTAATTGCTGTATTTCAGCTTTGTACGCCTTATCAAACGCCACATAGTAATTCCCTACTAATTTATCACCCTTCAACCCTGTATTTTCAGGAGTCTCACCATTGCCAAAACGTTGCCACGCCACCATCGATTTGCAAATGTGTATCCCCCTATCGTTGATGATTTGGGTTTTATACACCTTATGTCCAGCTGCTTTTAAGATTTCAGCTACCGAATACCCTAAGAGGTTGTTGCGGATATGCCCTAAGTGCAACGGTTTATTAGTATTAGGCGATGAGTATTCCACCAAAATAGCCTCTTTGCTATTAGGCGTTGCCAAACCAAACTGAGGATTATTCTTCACTTCTTTTAAAAAGTCGATGTAGTAACTATCAGCAATTACAAGATTTAAAAAGCCTTTAATCACATTGAAGTCAGTTACCAAATCACCTGCTTTCTCTTTTAAGTACCCTCCTATTTGTTCTCCTATCTGCACAGGATTACCTTTGATATGACGCAATAGCGGAAACACCACAAGAGTAATATCGCCCACAAACTCTTTTTTAGTCTGTTGCAATTCAACGCTTTCTAAGCTCACACCATACAGTTCCTGTACAGCTTGTAATATATGTTGTTTAAGGGTATCGTTTAAGTTCAACATTTGCAAATTCTTTCTTTTGAGAGGGCAAAGGTACAAATAATTTAATATATAAAAACATTTTGCTTTCAGTTTTATTCCCAGCGCCCACCTTCTTATCCTCATCTTTTCCTCACTTTATCCCCTTTCTCCTTTTAGTTATCTTTCGTTATTAACCCACTATTGAGCCACTGTAGACCCACTGTAGACCCACTGTAGACCCCCTGTAGACCCACTGTAGACCCACTGTAGACCCACTGTAGACCAACTGTAGACCCACTGTAGACCCACTGTAGCCCCACTGTAGACCCACTGTAGACCCACTGTAGACCCCCTGTAGACCCACTGTAGAGCCACTGTAGACCCACTGTAGACCCACTGTAGAGCCACTGTAGAGCCACTGTAGAGCCACTGTAGAGCCACTATAGACCCACTATAAAACCACTGTAGACCCACTATAAAGCCACTCATTGTTCGACTATCTTATAAGCTTTGTATAATCCTCTTCCAATTCCACCATTAATCATTAACCATTAACCACTCGTTTAGCTCGCACCTAATCTACTAATTTACCGACCATTATCCCACAACTCAAATAAAATGTTAAAATTTTTCTAATAAAAATTTGGTAGTTACAAAAAAAGAGAGTACCTTTGGCTCGCTTTTTAAGACATTTATTGGGCAATGAACTTTCCATCTGATTTAAAATACACTAAAGAACACATATGGGTGCGCATCGAAGGTGATATAGCCACAGCAGGTATTACCGATTTTGCACAACACCAATTAGGCGACATTGTGTATGTAGAAGTAGAAACCATAGGCAATACCCTTAATGAAGATGAAATATTTGGCAGTATCGAAGCCGTAAAAACAGTATCCGATTTATTTATGCCCCTCACGGGCGAAGTAATCGCGTTTAATGAACCGCTAAACCAAAAACCTGAGAAAGTAAATACCGACCCATATGGCAAAGGGTGGATAATACAACTGAAAATAAGCGATATTACCCAGTTAGATAATCTACTCTCAGCCGAAGCGTATAAAACCCTGATAAATGCTTAAAAAATACAAATACATTTTGTTATGGGGTATATGGACGATAGCTATTATCACTCTAAGTCTTATCTCATCCAGCGAAATGCCCAAAGCACCTCGCATTCCCTATTTAGACAAAGTTGCTCATTTCAGCTTCTATTTCGGTTACACAGTACTGTTTATATTAGCATTTAGAAGTAAATTATGGGCAGTAATCACCGCCTTATTTTTAGGCGCAACAATGGAAATATTACAAGGCTTACTCACCACTACTCGCTCTGCCGACTATATTGATATGCTCTTCAATACATTTGGCACAGTTGTTGCTCTACTGTTTATGAGAAAGTATGAAAAGCTTTTCAGATAAAAAGTATATTTAATAACCTTTTAAAAGAAAATCATTATGCAACCTAAAAAAAATCCGAAAGCCGATTTGGCAAAAAGTAGCGGATTGTTCTTTGCCATAGGATTCGCTCTTGTATCAGCCCTTACCTTATGGGGGTTCGAAACAAAAGTGTATGACAAAAGCGTTCAAGACAACCGTACGTCAGATGTGGATAAGGCTCTTGACGAAAATCAAGAGAACTACACAATGGAGACCCCTCCTGAAACTCCACCACCTCCACCACCTCCAGCCCCTACAGCGGTAGAGGAAGTAAAAGTAGTGGAAAACGATACTAAAATCGAAGAACAAGTAATTGGTACTACTGAAACTACTAAAAATGAGCAAATAGCTAAAGTAGAAGAAATTAAACAAACTGTAGTAGAAGAAGCTCCTGATGTAGATGTGCCTTTTACTATTATCGAAGATAAACCTATGTTCGAAGCTTGTAAAAACGTTCCTAAAGATCAACAAATGAAATGTTTTCAAGAAAACTTGAACAAACACGTAGTAAAGAACTTTAGCTATCCACAAGCCGCTGCCGAAATGGGTATTCAAGGAAAAGTATTTGTAAACTTCCGTATCAATACCGATGGTTCTATTACCGTTTTAGGAGTGCGTGGTCCCGATAAAATTTTGGAAGATGATGCTAAGAAGCTCATTATGAAACTTCCTAGACTTATCCCTGGTAAACAACGTGGTAAACCTACACCAGTTACCTTTGCTTATCCTATCAACTACAAATTACAAAACAACTAAAAAACAAAAGCCAATAGCATTTTACTATTGGCTTTTTTATTTAACGTCAGTCGGATATATACAATACTGATTTACAGCTTTTACAATGTAATCTGTGAAATCTAATAACGAAGATAGTCATCTGTGGATTTTTGTTCCATAATATTAAAATCTATTTGTGTCTAAATCTGTGTAATCTGTGCGAGACTTTCAGGCTACTTGTCGCCTATTTGTTTGATTTGTATAGATTTGTAAGATTTCTGTAGCGTAAGCTACACTTTTCTTACGTCAAACTCACGTTATTAAATAATTCTACATTTATAGTTAAGCAAAAATGATTCGCAAATGTTTGTAGAGTCAAAGTCTTCAAGAACTGAATATGCAAAGTAATTCGCATTTCTTAAGTAATCAGTCTTAATCTTAACTTTTAACTAATCGCTCCACAACACTTCTATCATTCGCCAATCGTTGTATTTTATTCTGTCCGCCGAGCTTTCCTTGCGACTTCATATAAGAGGCAAAACCGCCTTCGGGGACTTCGGTAATTTTGAGCGGTTGGAGTACTTTCCCTTGTATGAGGTCGTAGTAGTACATATTCTGTTTTTGTAACGCCTCATCTATCACTTGGGCAAAGCGTTTCATATCAGTAGGTTTTTGCTCAAATTCTACAAACCACTCGTGATAAGGCAATTCACCCCCTACCGGATTTACCTGAGGAGCAACCGTAAACTCTGTGATACGTGCTCCTGTAGCCTCTAACCCCTCGCGCATTGCCTCTTCCACTTCTTTACCAATCACGTGTTCGCCAAAAGCCGAAATAAAATGCTTAATGCGCCCCGTAACTACTATACGGTAAGGCGCAAGCGAAGTAAATTGCACCGTGTCGCCTATGTTGTAACCCCAAAGTCCGGCATTGGTAGATATAATGAGCGCATAATTTACCCCCAATTGTACGTCCTGCAAAGCCACTCGTTTGGGAGCATCACTGAAGAAAGTATCAGCTTCTACGAACTCGTAAAAAATCCCCGAATTGAGCAGTAGGAGCATTCCTTTCTCTGTTTGACTATCTTGATAGGCAAAGAATCCCTCGCTGGCGGGATAGAGTTCTATGCTATCCACTTTGCGCCCGATGAGGTGCTCAAATTGTTGGCGATAAGGCTCGTAGTTCACCCCTCCATAAATAAACAAGTTGAAGTTAGGAAACAGTTTTCCTATCTTGATACCTGAGCGCGTGTATAACCGCTCGAAGTACATCAGCACCCACGAAGGTATCCCGCTGATGAGAGTCATATTTTCAGAAAAAGTTTCGGTAACAATCGCTTCTACTTTGGTTTCCCAATCTTCTATACAGTTAGTTTTGTATGACGGCATACGATTGCGCTGCAAATAAGCAGGCACATAGTGTGCCACGATGCCCGAAAGTCGCCCTGTTTTAATGCCGTGTTTTTCACCTAAAATAGGACTTCCTTGCAAGAAAATCATCTTTCCTTCTACAAAATCGGCTTTTTTAGTCTCGTGTATATAACATAAAATCGCATCACGTGCTGCCTGAATATGGAAGGGCATCGAGTCTTTGGTAATAGGGATATACTTTGCCCCGCTGGTAGTTCCTGAAGTCTTGGCAAAATAGAGCGGTTTGCCTTTCCATAGCACATCTTTTTCGCCTTCCACTACCCTATCGATATAAGGGCGCAAGACTTCATAATCGCGTATAGGTACGCGAGCCACAAAATCTTCATACGTTTGGATTTCCTCAAAATGATGGTCACGCCCAAAAGCCGTATTTTTGGCTTGTTCTATAAGCGACTGGAATACTTTTTGTTGTGTGTCTATTGGAGCTTTAGCCCAGCGGTCTATCTTTTTTTTAATGATAGAGGCAAATATTTTGGATATATATGATTTAATCATAATGAAGTCTGTTTGACCCCGCAAAGATACTACTTTTTTTAATTTGCAATACGATAAGTATTAATTTTATAACAAAGCGCCCATTCTACCATCAAGTGCAATTTTTCAGATTACTTTCTGATAGAATAAATCTTTTGGTTTTTCAAAGTCTAATACTTTCTGTCGTCCTACGACCTTTATTAAAGTCTGAAACACAAGCACCTCTCCTTCCAGAACCCTTTCATTTTTCTCCACTTCTCCTCACTAATTTACCTATTTGCCAATTCGTATTGCCTGTCGTGCTACGACTGCCCGTGTGGCTCGCTCCTACCTGTGTGGCTCATACTGTCTTACCTTTGTTTTTGCATCGCCACACTCCCTTTTCACAGTATGGACTTTCCCAAAATTTCAGACTTTCCCAAAGCTGAAAACTCCCAATAGGCTCTTTCTTACCTCCATTATATCCTTAATTTAAA
>NZ_KB291171.1:0-13930 GCF_000318255.2 Capnocytophaga sp. oral taxon 380 str. F0488 | reverse complement strand
ACTGTAGAGCCACTGTAGAGCCACTCATCGTTCGTTTATCCTATAAGCTTCTTATAAGCTAAACATAAGATACTTCAAACAAAAAAGAACCTTTTTCTATTATTTGTATTTTCGTTTTATTACCTTTAGAAACGGTAGTCTTTATAGTTTTCCAATTAATTGGCAACAGTATTTTTCATTTTTTTCAAAGATAATTTTATTCCCTATTAATTTTTTTACCCCTTTTTACTATCTTTGCACCTTGACAATTAGGACAATGTAATTCTATTACCAAAATTACAAATTTTGTTGTAATTGTCCATTTTTTATCATACTTTTTGAATCACCTCTGATAAAAAAAACAAGAAATTATCGTTATGGAATCTATGAAAAACATATATAAAGAAAGTCTATTTCAATCTATAAGTAAGGGTGAGGTAGTTCTTTGGGCAGGGGCAGGCTTGTCTTTGTATGCTGGTTTACCATCAGGAGCACGACTTAGAGAGATTCTATACGAAGGCTTAACTCCTTTAGAGAAAGAAGAAGTTAGAAAAAATTCAGACCTATCTCATTTAACAGATGAGATTTGTAAACTTAAAGGAAATAGAAATTATATTATCAAGGTACTAACAAGTACTTTTGCAAAAGATTTTTCATCGACAGAAACTCACAAAATTATTTCTAAAATACCTCATTTCAGGAATATAATAACAACTAACTATGATAGGTTATTTGAAAACGCATATGGTAATAAACTAAATCTAATTTTCTCTGACAGCCATACTCCGTATATAGATGATAAAAAGGTAAATCTTTTCAAAATACACGGTGATTTATCAGATCCTGATTCTATAATTATAACAAAATCTGATTATAATAGATTTTTTGAAAATGATACAGAACAAAATACTATTTGGAATATTATCAAAGGAATAGTTGCAACCAAGAGTATCCTATTTATTGGATACAATTTAGAAGATTCCAATGTTGAAGTTATTTTTAATAAAATAAAGAATAAAACAGGAAAGAATGGTAAAGAATGCTATTTTGTAGCTCCTTATATTTCTCCTATCAAGTCAGTTAATTTAGAGAAAGCAAATATACATCCAATTTCTCTTACAGGAGAAAAGTTCTTTGAAGAGCTCATAGAATATCTAAGAAAGAATATCACAAAGAACTTTGAGAATAAATATATCTCTTCTGATGTCTATTCAGAGTTCATAGGTAATTTTGATTTGAAGTCGGAAATAGAAGTAGATTCATCAATAGGGAAAAATATTGTGAAAAATCTTACAGGAATAGAAGGAAAAGATACAAAAATAGAAATGACATTTTCTGTCAGTAAATCTTTTGATGAAATCAATAATAAAGTAAATAATTTAATAAGTATAGGAGATATTTCTGAAGAAATGACCATTGATAAAGAAATGTTAAAAGGTTTCAATCTTGATATAAATGGCATTAGTTATAGGGATATTGATGACATCAAAAGTATAAAATTTACCTTATTACCTTGTTTCGACAAAAAAATAGATGTCGTCTTTGAAAATGGAAAGGAAATTAATGATATAAATTTAAAAGTTATTCCTTTAGATATAATTGGAAGAAAAGCAAAAGTAATAGCTCAGTTCTATGGAAATAAATTAGAAATTGTTTTTTATCCATCAACAAATAGAGAAATAGAAACTATATTTTCTTATACAATATCAAAAGAAATTAGTAATATTTCCAAGCAAATACTTTTCTTTGAATTAATTAAGCATCTCACAATGAGACAGCTTTTTTCAATTTATGTAGATGGGAAAAGAGCTTTTGAGGGAAGATTTGGGAAAGAGGCAAGCTTTTTATCCCCAAAGAATGAGTTCTATTTAACTTATTTTAAAAAACTAAAGGAAATTGAAAAGTTAGGTAATTTTCGCTTTTCTAATATTAATATCAATGATGTTACTCCTAAGAATCATAATCTCTTGGAGATAGTTATTGCAAAATTTAAAAATAAGCCTATTAAAAAAAGAAGTCCTCAGATTCTTCTAAAACCAAAAAGTTTTGATTACACAGCATACAAAAATAATTTCGATTTGAATTTTACTCAAAACTTAGGGGATATAGTTATTCACAATCAAACTTTTAAGATAGGAGAAATAACAACACAAATATCAGACGCTTTTATTTCAAATTATGAGGAAATAATAAGTGATAGAACAAAATCTCCTATTATTGAAAGTCGCTCTAAAAGAGCTTTAATAACATTTAATAATTTAAAACAGCATACGTAAAAAAACAGGGAGAATATTAGCCTAAGAATATAGGGCTGAATTAGGTCTTGTACGTAGTTATCGGGTTGTAAGAAACGGTGTAGCACTGGGTCGTACAAACGAGCATTCATATGGATAAGTCCTACACTCAATAAATGTTCGTGTCCTGTATAGCCTCTGTCTAACAATATGCCCTCCGCTGGTATAGTATTTGCCCCTTCGGCATTCCAATAGTTCGTGATATTGCCCCATAGCATCAAAGTTTCGTCTTTCAGCTATTATACCTTTTTCAGCTTTATAGTCTTACTCTCTATTAATTGCTTTGTAGAGTCATCTATATATTTCAATATATCTTCATACAAAACATCTATTCCTGTTTTTTCTCCTTTTTTAGGAGGGTTATAATATATAAGATGATACCAATCGTCAGGATAATTGAAATTTGCATATAAAAATCCTACTTCGTCTAACTTATATCTTTTATCTTTATCTAAAGCTACTACTTCAGATAATTTTTCCACTGCCCAAAAAAGATAGTAATTTTCACCTCCTATTTGACGTCTTTCATAAAGATCGTCATCAATTTTTTCCCAAATAGGGTTAGGGTATATCTTCCTTGTTATGTTTAAAAGATTTTCATCTGAGAGCTCAGATGACATATACATCTCAGTAAACATTTCCTCACTACATAGTATATAGCCATATTCACAATAAGATAGTACTTCGTCAGGAGTAAACCAATGTTTTTTTAATCCTACATATACAGCTCTCCAGTCGTTTAACATAAAACCTTTGTCAAATAAAATCATAGTAAATTCTTTATTAATTATTTTTATTTCCACCAAGTAGGAGGAGGGCCAACGCCTCTACCTTTTTGATTATATATACCATTTATCACACCATTTTCTATAAAACGTTGATGAGTAATAACACCATCTCTAATTATTATTTCATAAACACCATCTACACCATATTTTTGTCCTAACATTTGTATTAATATTTGCTTGCTACCATCTTTTCCTACAGAATTTGTAAATATTTTTCCATAATCTGCAACAATTTCAATAGTTTCTCTATTCCAATTATGCGTTGCATCAAGTCCATCAACCTTAAAATAGTCTGCTTTATACCGTATAGGACCTCCATTATCAGGAATAGCTTGTTTTATTTGAAGTTTGGCATCTTGTAAACTTAAACCATCTAAATCATTAGCTTCAAGGTTTATTTTAATAGGAGCTCCTTCTAAGGTTTGAACAGGTTGTATTTCTCGTCCTGTCCAAATATTATGTCCTTTAGGGGTGGTAAGAGCTCCTGTAGCTCCTCCTATTACAGCTCCTCCTACAAAACCAGACAAAGCTCCCCATCCTGCACTACTCCAAAACTTACCATTCCCTCCGGGTAGTTGAGACATAAAGCCTCCGCTTATAAAACCTCCCACAAGTCCACTTGTGGCTCCTACTACTGCTCCTCCTATAACTCCTCCCGTAATTCCATAGGTGGCTAATCCTGCTGCAACTAACCCTCCTGCATAAGTCGCTAGGCCTCCCGAGACGCCTCCTTCTACAGCTCCTCCTACCATTCCTATCCAAGTATCTACATTCTTAAAGTCCCATTTAAAAGGATTATAGGTACCATTGGCTTGAGAACCTCCTATATAAGCACCTATTATAGCCCCTACTATGAGAGCTGTTATAATAAACTCCCCATTCTCATCTACATACACCAGCGGGTTATTCAAGCAGTACCCATACCTATTAAAATTCTGAGTGTTAAAAAGATCTTGTACATAGTTGTCAGGTTGTAAAAAGCGATGTAAAGCAGAGTCGTATAACCGCCCATTCATATGTATAAAGCCTACCGTTTGCAGGTGCTCGTGTGCTGTAAAACCTCTATCTAATAGGGTAAGTTTGTCTAAGGTATTGCCTGCGCCATCTTCTACTTTTAGTACTTGTCCCCAAGGGTCAAAATGGCGTCTTTCTGCAATGTTACCCTCTTCATCAGTGAGCATTACTATAGAGCCTAAGTAATCTCTATGTAAGTAGTAGAGCTTTTGTGTCTCACCGTCCGAAATGAGTATCGCGGGAGCACTATACGCATCACCTCCTAAGTAAAACACAAATTTGGTGCTGTTATCAGTTTTATTACATACTATCTCTACACTACCGTCGTAGCTGTAGTGTTTTAGCAGTGGGCGTTTAGCTTTTTCTACTTCAGCATTGCCGTAATAACAGTGTGAACGCTCGCCAAAGGCGTTGTATTCATAGCTTATCCGTTCTTTATCCTTTACATATATCTGCTCTGGGGCTTTAAAAGCGTTATACCTTACAGTGGGCAAAGGGTGTTTTTCTAAATACGTCTCGCCTGCTTCGTTGGTGGTGAGCTTTTGTTGTTGGTAGCCATTACGTGTGTATTCATAGGTACCTATAGCACTGTTTTCGGTAATGCGACCGCGTTCGTCGTATTGGTGGGTGGCATTGCCCCAGCGGGTGAGGCGGTCGGTGGTATCATACGCAAATTCTTCTTTTTGGTTATAAAAACTATAAGTGCGATGATTCAGCAGTCCTTTTTGCGTATTAAAATCGTATTGCAATACGTTCAGCGGAGTATCTTCCCGTTGTACAGTTTGTATTTTAGGAAAATGACTGTTGTACTGCAAATTCTCTTGGGTCTTTCCTTTGTGGAGGCTCAATGGCTGTCCGTACTCATTACTTGCGCTCAGTTTCCAAAGGGTCGCTCCGCTGGCTGTTTTCATTTCTATGAGTTCCCCATTCTCATAACGGTATTGCACGGCACTGCTCACACGTTTGCCTGCCGTCTGGGCGGTAGTGGTTTCTTGTTGTACACGTCCAAAGGCATCATAAGTATAGTTTTTAGTAAATACCGCTTGAGGGTTAGTCTCGGTAGTTTGAACCAATTGTTTGAGTCCGTTATACTCATAGCGGTAACTGTCGTTATTGCCGTCTTTGTTTTGGTTGTCTATTTGGGTGAGCAATTTGTCGGCGTTATAGGTGTAGCGTATGCGCATATCGGTATAATCGCCTGTGATATGTTTTTCGGTAAGACGGTCAGTGCCTTGCGCATAGTTGAAGGTAGTTTTTCCTTTAGGGGTAATTTCTTCTGTGAGGTTGCCCCAAGCATCGTATTTATAGGTGTAGCGCCCTGCTGAGGGGTCGGTGAGGCTTGTTTTGCGACCCCAGCCGTCTTGGGTTATCTTTTGTATGGCTCCTCCATAGTCGGCTGTTTTTAGGTTGCCATTAGCAAAGTAGGTATAGCGCACGGTACCCCCTGTATCTTGGTGTTCTACGATGTTACCTTGCGCATCGCGAGTGCTAATGATTTGTTGCTGACCGTCATCAGCAGTGGTTTTGAGCTTGTCGTAGGTAAAGCGGGTTACTTTACCTTCGGGATTAGTGATAGTGGTAGGTCGCCCATACACATCGTATTCTGTCCTCTTCGCCTTTTGAGAAGTACCTCCTGCAAGGTGAGGTGTGCTTACAGCTACTTGTTGCCCTATACCGTCGTACTCGTAGCTAACCGCATAGTGGTTGTTAAAAGCATCGTTACTTTCTTTTTCTAACAACCAGCCTAAAGTGTTATAACTCTCTGCATTGTAAGCGCCTTCTTCGTTTTCGGTAATAGTTTTAAAAGTACTTCCATCTAATTAGCTACAACTCCACCTTTTTCTAACATTTTTCTTACTATATCTGCTTTAAAAAATAAAAAAAACATACCTATCAAAAAAAATAGAATAGTAAGTATTATAGAAGCTGTATTACTACCAAAAAACTTAGGTTTTTCCTTTTTTACTATTCTTATTCCTTTACCACTTCTATCATATTTCAAGTAAAACAAAGTCATCACAATTATTATTATGATTACTTTTTGAATTGTACTTAGATAACAATTAAAAAAATATGCTAATGGTATATCAATCAGTCCATTGATTATTAAAGAGAAAATAAAACCTAATGCCCAAACAGTGTTTGAATGTGGATAATCATCAGGCATAACCTTTGCATAAAAAAGATAAATATAATAATAAAACACGTCCATCATTTGCCATAATTTTCATAAATACTAAAGTTTTATAACTTACATAGGTAAGGTAGTAGCTTTATTCATCTCTAATATTTCCCTTACTATATCCGGACCAAGAAATAAGAATGACATACTTATCAAAAAGAATAAAATAGTTAGTATTATGGAAGCTGTATTGCTACCAAAAAACTTAGGTTTCTCTTTTTTAACAATTTGTTTTCCTCTACCACTTTTGTAATACTTAAAGTAGAACAAAAGCATTAGAAGTGCTGTTATACTTATCAATTGAAAAATACTTAAAGTATAACTGAAAAAATATGCCAACCCCATATCAAGCGGACAATTGATTATCAAAGAAAAAAGAAAACCTAATGCCCAAACAGTTCTTGAATGAGGTTGACTATCAGACATAACCTTCACATAAAAAAGATAAATATAATAATAAAACACGTCCATCATTTGCCGTAATTTTCATAAAAATAATTCCAAAAATATTCATTGGATTCAGAAGGTTTTCCATATCGTTTCTCCCAACGGTTATACCAGTAGCGATATGCAAATTCTTGATACCATTCCATACCAGTCATAAACCTACCAAGTTCCCAGCCTATTCCCCAAGCAACACCAGGTATTCCTCCAAGTGTTGAATAAGCATTAGATGCTTCTTCGAGAAGCCATTGATTATTACCTTTTTGTCTTTGTATATATATAGAGTAAGCATTCCATGCTCCTAAGGCATTACCTGCCCAAGCAATTCTATTTGCTGTTGCTTTAGCAAATTTATTTTTACCTCCTGTAATTCCATTTCCTCCCCAATTTTGCTTATATATCTTAAAGTTTTTACCCATCCAAGTACCATATCTTTCACTATAATATAATTCATTACCAATAGTTGTCAGTGTTCCTGCATAAATTTCCCATCCAGGTGCTTTCCGCTCCCGATAAGATGTTTTTTGCTCCCGATAAGGTTCTTTCCCCTCCCGATAAGGCGCAATTCGATTTCCTGGATTCTGTATTGAAAATCCTCTTGAAAAGGAAGTATATGAGGTAAATTGTACATTTATAGCTATAGGCTTCACATCAACAACTCTCGGTGAGCCATCTCCTTCAAACCAGCCTTTTACAGAATTATATTGCTTTGAGAACCATTCTCCTACACTTTTTCCTTGTTTTTCAAACCATTTGCCTGTACTTCTTGCATTACGACCTACCCAATCTTTTATATCTCCCCAGTTTTCCTTTACTGTATAACCAATACTTGCTATAAGTCCTGCTAAACCTCTTTGTTGGTTAGGTGTTAGCCCTTCTTCTCCATACTCTCCCGTAGGGTCTGTGTATAACAATGGATTGTTAAGTACATAGCCATATCTATTAAAGTTTTGAGTATTAAAAGGATCTTGTACGTAGTTATCGGGTTGTAAGAAACGGTGTAGCACTGGGTCGTACAAACGAGCATTCATATGGATAAGTCCTACACTCAATAAATGTTCGTGTCCTGTATAGCCTCTGTCTAACAATATGCCCTCCGCTGGTATAGTATTTGCCCCTTCGGCATTCCAATAGTTCGTGATATTGCCCCAAGCATCAAAGTGTCGTCTCTCTATTGCATTACCTGTGTTATTGGTGATAAGGGTGATACTACCCAAATAATCGCGGTGTAAATATAGGTATTTTTCACTGTCATCAGTAACTGAGAGGACTGCTGGGGCACTATACGCATCACCGCCTAAGTAAATATAAAATTGTGTTTGCCCCGTAGTGCGGTCGTGTTTTATCTCAAAAGTGCCGTCGTAGTTGTAGTGTTTAACATAACGGCGTTTTTGCTTTTCAGGGTCTGTACCTCCGTAGTACATCGTGGCTCTACTCTCAAAAGCATCGTATTCAAAGCTTATCCGCTCTTTGTCCTTTACGTATATCTGCTCCGGAGCTTTAAAAGCGTTATATCTTATAACAGGTAGTGGGTATTTTTCTAAATACGTCTCTCCTGCTTCATTAGTAATAAGCTTTTGTTGGCGGTAGTTACTACCTGCGTATTCATAACGACCTAATTGGTTGTTCTGTTCAATACGTCCTCTCAAGTCATACGTTTGTGCACCTTCTGCTCCTGCACCTTTCCACGAGGTAAGCCGTTGTTGCGCATCATAGCCAAAAGTCTCCTTAGCACCGTTAAAACTATAGGTACGTTCGTTCAGTAAACTTTTAGCTTTGTCAAATTGGTAGACCTTTGTTTCTAAGGTAGTTTGTTCATTGCTTATGAGCTGACTTACGGGGTAATGAAAATCGTATTGGTAGGTTTCGGTAGTTTTCCCTTTTGTCTGGCGTATAGGAGCTCCATACTCATTCACTTCTTGCAATTGCCACAATACTTCTCCTGAAGCTTTTTTCAGAGTAGTTGCTTCTCCATTTTGGTATTCATATAACAATTGAGTAGTGATGTGTTTACCATATCCATCGGCTGTATAGGTTTCACGAGTGGTACGTCCAAAATCGTCATAAGCGTATTTTTGAATAAAAGTGAGGTTGCTACCTAATTTCTTTTCAGTAAGTTCACTCAGTTGTCTATTAGGGTTGTAATTGTAAGTGTAGAGTTCGTTATTACCATCCTTGTTTTGCAAACTGAGTTGAGTGAGCAGTTTGTCGTTATTGTAGGTATAAGCAAGGCGCATATCGGTATACTCACCTGTGATCTGTTTTTCCTTTACGCGGTCGCTTTCTCCCTCGTAAACGTAAGTAGTACTACCTTTGGGGGTGGTTTCTTTGGTAAGCCTGCTCCAATCGTCATACTCATAAGTATAACGTCCCGCCGAAGGGTCAGTAAGGCTCGTTTTGCGTCCCCAACCGTCTTGGGTGATGCGTTGTACAGAGCCTTCATATTGTGTCACCTTTAAGTTGCCATTACCAAAATAGCTATAGGTAATAGTACCTCCGGGGTCTTCTTGTTTTACCGTTTGCCCTGTTGCGTTTTGGGTAGTAATCACTGTTTTACTACCATCGTTTACAGTAGTAGTTAGCTTGTCATAACTTATCTGGGTAGTTTTCCCTGTTGGGTGTTGTGTTTGGGTCACTCTGCCATAGCGGTCATAAGTGGTAACAATCCAATTTTCAGCCTTGTCTTCAAAGTGAGGCAAGCTCTCTCTTATTTTTCTTCCTTGGGCATCGTATTGGTAACTTACCATTACATTTTGCCCAAAAGCATTTTTAGCTTTGCTATATTGCAAGAGTCCTAACCAACTGTATTTTTCTTCACTTTCGCTACCGTCATCAGCACGTGTAGCTATTGTATATCCTGAAGCATCAGTACTATAAGTAGTGTAAACACTTTTGCCGAGAAAGTCGGTAGCTTTGGTTGCTCGTCCCCAAGCGTCATAAGCATAACGAGTGGTTTGTCCGAAGTGATTGGTCTCTTGTAATAAGGTACCGTTGTAATCGTCGTATAGGTAAGTACTCTCTTGTCCCTCAAAATCGGTGTGCTTTTTCAAGAAGCGTTTTGAGGCGTCATACTCCATTTGCTCTCGACGTGTCTTGCCACTTTCGGTGGTTACCTCTTTTTGGGTGATATTACCTACTTCGTCATAAGTAAACTGCTCTGTTTTAAAGCCTGTCTGATGTCCTTTTACTTTATGGGTAGTAACTAAATTTCCTTGATAAGTATACTGTTCTTCAGTAGTAAAAGTATCACCATCTATAGTGTTAGAAGTCTTCTGCGAAGCTACCCTTCCTACTAAGTAAGGCGATTCACTTTTGGAGGCATAGGTCGTTTCTGCAGTACTTTTAGAGGTCCCTGCCATAGTTTCCACTCGTGTAGGTAGTCCGTCTGCATTGTACGATATTTTTTGGGAGGAGGTTACGCCACTGAGTTTGTTATCAGTGTTTTTTTCGGTGAGTTGTATGCGGAAAATCTTGTTGGGATTAGTGAGGTCTTCATAAAAGTAAGAGGCTTTCTCTATATATTCTGTAGGGTTCTCATAATTAAATATCTCTCTTTCAGAAAAATAATTCTCTGTGATAGTCCCTCTCAAATGAGGATTCATTCGGCTATAGGTGTAAAGTATTTCGTTATACTCATTGTCTTTTGTATACCAATTGGTTTTACCTACCGATTTAAAGCCTAAGAACCCTAAGCCTTCTAAATGACTTACAGCTCCCGCAAATCTGTATTGCTGTGCTACCGAAGGAAGACCGCCACCATTGCGCTCTAAAGTATTTACCAAATAAGTGGAAGGTGCATTTGCTATATCAGTATAAGGGAATCTTTCGCCATATCCTCGCATATAGTGTCCTTTCCCTTGTTGAGGAGAATCATATGCAAAATTTTCGGATAAGGGAGTGTACTTAATTGTATAGTCAATATCTCCTTGCCTTACAGATGATAAAGTCATATCTTTTCTGTTATCTTTCTCTGAGCGTAATGCCGTAATAGTATTCCCTCCGAATACTGAAATGTCCATAAAAACATTCTGCTCGTCAGAAGGCGAAAAGATATAATGAGGTGGTAGACCTGTATAAGGAGTAGTATAAGTATCTCCCTTGCGAAATGAAAGTGTACTTGCTTGTATGTTTTCATACAGTTTGAGGTAACTCTCTTCTTTTTCATCTGGAAATCTATCAGTAGAAACTCTATTTGAATAAGTTTCTATAATATCCGTTTTGCCATCGTTATTAATATCAATAGGAATCAGATTGTGGTGATATTCTACTTCATATTCAACAGTCCTAGGGTCTATCCAATGCCAGAAAGAAGTATTAGTATCTCTGCGTTTGGGCTTTTTATTGGAAACTATATAAGTAAAAGGATAGGTTTGCTCAGGAGATTGTTCAAAACCTTTCCCTGTGTTAGAAAGTAATACGAATTGGTTACTTTCATTAGCAACAGGCAATAAAAAATCTATTTTACCATCGCCATTATAATCTCCTGCTATAGGTTGTCCCCATTCAGCTCTAATATATGGGTGGTTATATCGCCAAAGCAGTTTTAAATCGTTATGTTCGTCAAACTCATAAACGTACATTTCTCCATTGGTTACGTGTATAAGATTCGTCTTTCCATTGCCTGTAATATCTAAACCATAAAGCAAATCTTCTCTCCCATATTGCTTATAGAGGCTTCCTGTTTGTTTTGAGTTACTCTTTTTTCGAGTATCTAAATCTATCCAATAGGTATCTCGTCCGCCTGCCTGACTACTTTGGCAAACACATAGTTCATAACGATTAGGGTCATAAGGAGCTTCAGGATAAGGATATATATATCCAGTACCTTCAGGCATACATTCTTGGATAATATATTTTTCTTCAATAGCAAGTACATCGGTAAGCCCATCACCATTAAAATCTCCTGAAACAAGTTTCATAGGGGGATGTTTTTTTTCTCCTTCTGTGGTGTAATACCATACCCACCGTGGCATTCCTAACTCTGCTGCTTTTTCTTCTTTCCTCTTTTTGTAACACCAATCCAATCCTTTCTCATAATAAAATGGTAATTCCCATTCTTTCTCATCTTCTTTTTGCCCAAAAGTCATAATGTTACTCACATAAGTTTTAAACCTTATTTTGTCATCTGTCCTGTGAACCGAAACGAAACCTTGCTCTCCTGTAAAAATATTATTGTTTTGACCAATAAGTACACGTGCAGGAAATATCTCTGAAAATTCTTCTAAGGTTAATGGAGGAACTATCTTATTTTCACCGCCACCCTTTCTATAATCATCAAATATAAATATAGTTTTGTGAGCCCCTTCTCCTCTAGTAAAATACAATATGAAGTCTGTCAATCGGTCACCATTGTAATCTAAAGGAACAGTAACAGAGTTTTGGGAGGTTATATTGCCTAAAGTTCCTATTTTATAACTGTTTTTTACCTCTTTAAACCCTGCTTTTGTTTGTAAATATGAAAAAGTGATAGGTGCTTTCTTCTCGTTATCCAGCCATTCTTGTACTGTGAGCAATCGGTCATAAAATAAAGTTTCTTCTGGCTTTTCTTCCACTAAATAATCAAGGGTATATTTCCTATATTCTTTTGCTCCTGAAGTTACTATAATTTTATCCAAGAGTGAGGTATCTTCAAATCGGACACCTCCCACATAACAAACTTCTGCTCGCCTACGGGGTCTACCATAGTAAAATTCTATTTTCTTATCCCCTGTAATATTGCCCTGTTTGCCATAGATAATGGTTTTTATGAAAGGCATATTCCCTCTGCGCTCATAAGTATAAGATATACGTAGCCCTTGCGCATTCTCCCAGTAAGTTATAGCATACGCTACAGGAGACCTACTGTCCTCTGTTTGACCGTAATACGCTTTAGAGCCATCAGGGTACAATACTTCAAATCCCATAGTAGCACCCTCTGAGAGTTGTTTTATTTTTAAATCAGAAAAAACTTCTGTTTGGTAAGTAGCCCCTGCTTTACCATATACTCCTTCTTTCAGCATCAACCGCTGTCCGTCCAAAGCAAACTGGTCTGTTTCTGTAAGGTTTACTTCGGTAATTTTACCATTGTGATACATCGTGCTTCCTACTCTGCTTATCACCGAAAGCCCCGCTAAGTGCCAACCGTAACCTGCAATGCCGTTACCACTCTGGCTGTTGTAGGTCAGTGCCAAGGTAGGAGCAACGCCCTTAATCCCTTGAGGCACCGCAATAGGCACGGTATACACTGCAGCTCCTGTGCCTGATACACTCAGTTCACCCGTAGTCAAGCCCACAGTATTACCCCCGCCATCTCGTGCTGCTATGTTCCCCGAAGGAAGTGCCGTTTCAGTAGGAGGGTCAACAGGCTCTGCGTAAAATGAGGTGCGTTCAATAGCCTGCAAAGGATAACTCTCTTGAGCTACACTGCCAAGAGTATAACAAACAGATAGTAATAATAACAACTTTTTCATATGCCTAATCGTTTATAACTTAATATTAACCATTAACCATTAATCATTAATATTATTGTTTCACCACCTTAAACACCTTTCTACTGCCGTCAGAAAACGTAGCTACCAAAAAGTAATACCCCACCGACCAAGTCGATACATTAATGTGAAAAGGCTCATTCGCAGGAATTTGATCCGTCCTATACATCATCTTGCCGTCTACCGAAAACACAACAAGTTGCGTCAGCACTCCATTTTCACTGTGATGCCAATACACCGCCAAGTTATCAGTTACAGGATTAGGGGCTCCTTGCAGAGTAATTTTAGAAGAATTATCAGCCTCTGAAGATTTCAAAGCCTCAGGCAGTTCGTCAAAGAGCTCCTCATCGGTAGCGTCGTCTTTGCCGTTGAGGCACAAAAGCGCACTGCGCTGGTTACCCGCGCTGTCGTACTGAAAACAGTACTCTTTTTGAGCATAGATACTAAGGGTACCTAAAAAGAAGATAAGATACTTTAGCATTGTCCAACAGGTTTTGGTTATATGACCGCAAAAGTCAGAACTTTTTTTGAATAATGCAAGTTTTTTTACGTTTTTTTCACTTTGCATTTTAATAGTAACGTTTCCCTAATATATTAATCCTTTTTTAGCTATCTCACCTTCCAAAGATTCTTAGCATCCCCCCAAGCCTCTCCTAGCTCCCCAAGCAAACCCACACTCCCATTTCTACATTTTCTAATTTCCTCATTTCCTCATTTCCACATTTTCCCATTTCCACATTTCCTCATTTCCACATTTCCACA
>NZ_KB291170.1:62315-67086 GCF_000318255.2 Capnocytophaga sp. oral taxon 380 str. F0488 | reverse complement strand
GAACAAAAGACAAACAAAAGACGAACAAAAGACGGTACGAGCTGCACGAGCAGATGAACGATAAACGAGCCTAAGATGTAGGAATCTCGAATTTATACTACTTTTCAGTCGTTGAGATTCTTCGCAAGAGGCGTAGTTGGTGAGTGTAATTGCGCAGTTCACTATTAAAAATACCGATATGATCTAAACGGTCGATGCGCACTTTGCCAAAAGAGTGAATAATCCTGTTGTCGCCTAAGAGAATGCCTACGTGAATGATATTGCCTTCTTCGTCGTCAAAAAAAGCTAAATCACCTGCTTGGCATTCTTCTATAAAACTAAGAGAAACACCACAAGTAGCCTGTTTTTTAGCCGTACGAGGCAGGTGTATGCCGTTGAGTTTGAAAACCATTTGCACCAATCCGGCGGCATCTATCCCAAAGGGAGTTTTGCCTCCTGTTAAGAAAGGTACGTTTAAATATTCCAAAGCAGTGGGAATAATGCCTTGATGAGGTATTCTTTGGGTAGATTGTGAAGTTTGTAATAGATGATTGTGAGAAAAGGTAGCACCTTTGGGTATGTGCAGAAAAAGGTTGTCTCCGGTTTTCAAACGGAGCTTTGTAAGCCATCGGTGAGCGTATTTTTCTTTCTTTTTTAAAGATTTTTTGTAGTCTTTATCCGAAATTTCCGTAAACTGACTGTTGGCCACCCAGCCTTCGATATTGTCGAACAGCAAGCGTACATAGCTCCAATGCTCTTCTTTATCAATTACTTGCAACAACTCTCCGAAGAGTAATTGCGTAATCATCTCAGCCCCCTCAAAGGGCTCTAAACGTACGGGAACAACGCTCAAATGGCATATTCCATAAGGTGTTTCTAATATCTTCATATTCATCACGCCCGCAAAGATAGCAAATAATTAAGTATTAGCAAGAAACTATTCATATTTTTTTGTTTTTAAATGCTATTTTGTCTACTTTTGCACTCATAACAATCACATTACTATGGCAGCTTACAAACACCCTATTACCTTAGAAGCCGCTTTAAAAGAAGTAACCGAAGAGCGCTTCTGCAAAGGGCATCATTATAAAGATGTTGCCCTCACCGATGCGATGGTAGAGCAGATAGTGAAAGTAAAATCCTTAGTAAATATGGGTTTTATTAATACTGATATTACCGATGAAGCCCTCAAATACTTGGCTACTTTGCCCAAGCTAAAACTTCTTTTTTTAGAAGACAATAAGCAACTCACAGGCGAAGGCTTCAAATACTTTACCTCGAAACCTGTTGACCACATTTCGTTGGACGGTTGCCCCGTAACCGATGAAACCTTGAAAATCGTCTTGCAAGTGCCTCGCTTGAAGTCTATTTCATTGCGCCATACCCGCATTACTTTCGAGGGGCTAATGGCTGTGGCGCATTATAGCAGAATAAAGTTCTATCTCGATAAGTTTTTCACCGAGGAACAAATAAAAACCTTTGAGCAAGCCCAGCGCACAGCGGGAAAGAAGAAACCTACTACTACCAATGCTGATGATTTGCAAGTAGTCAAACAATTGCTCTTAAACTTTTTCTCGGCGATGACCCAGTGGGAAGAATTCGCTACAAAAAATGATGAAACAGAAGTGGATGACCTTTTGATAGAAGAAAAATGTAAAGCGATTTTTAAAAAATATTGCACCGACAAACGTCGCATAGGCTATCGTCCTGAGGGGATTAGCTTTTCTATGACAAAAGGTGGTACCTATGGCAATCATCAAATTATAGATAGTGAAACTCTTACCAAGAATAAGATATATATTTACACCCAAGACGAGTTAAACTTTCAGTATCGCTTCCTGATTATCCGAAAAGACGGTATTTGGAAGATTGACGAGTGCCAATGGCGTGACGGAGGCTGGAAAAAATACGGATTATAAAACTCATTTAAATAATTAAGTATGATGACAGATATATCTCAAAAGCTAAAATCTGATATAAAAGTAGAAGATTTGAAACAAGAAAATGGTATTTTGTGCTATATGAATGACTATTTCATTAGTGGAGATAACCAAAAGTATATGAAAATGTACGATTGGATGTCTTTTTTCTATGATTTTGGAGAGAAATGGATAGGAAGACTCAAGTATGGACACGCTATTGATCATCTACGTACCGAGTTGATGAGCCGTTTGGAATGGAAGAACAATATTTCGGTACTTTATGTTTCCATAGGTACGGGGGCTGACTTGCATTACCTGCCACAAGGGATTGATTTGAAAACGATAGACCTTGTAGGAGCAGATATCTCAATGGGAATGCTTAAAAAGTGCAAAAAGGAGTGGCAAAAGAAAACAAACCTTACACTCGTGCAGTGCCCCGCCGAGGAATTACCCTTTGCCGATAATACTTTTGATATTGTTTTTCACAACGGAGGTATCAATTTTTTCAATGATAAAGCGCTTGCCATAAACGAAATGCTTAGAGTTGCTAAAACAGGAAGCAAATTGCTTATTGCAGATGAAACAGCCGACTTTGTGGAGACCCAATACAAGAAAAGTGTCTTCTCCAAATCTTATTTTGAAGGCAAAACAGTCGATTTGAATGTCATAGAACAATGTATTCCTACTTCAGTGGCTGAAAAGAAAACAGAGTTGTTTTGGGATAATAAATTTTATGCTATTACTTTTAGAAAAAGCAACTAAATGAATGCTATGAGAAAAAGAGAACTTGCTAAACTGCAATAAAAAAGCCATAACAAACAATTGTTTGTTATGGCTTTTTTATAGAAAGTCTACTTGTTAAAAGTTATTTCTTAGTGGCAGCTTTTTCAGCTTTTGCAGCATCTTGTGCAGCTTTCATCGCAGCACGCGATACTCTCACCTGGCAAACCACAGTATTATCTGGGTGCATAATCTTGTATTTATCTTGTGCTAATTTAGTAACATATAGCTTGTTACCCATTTCTAAGCCCGAAATATCTACAGGAACAAAATCAGGTAAATTGTCAGGAAGAGCTTTTACTTTTAGTTTGCGGTTCACAATACGCAAAGTACCCCCTGCCATAATACCTGGTGAAGTCCCCTCAATTTGAATTGGCACTTCAATAGTGATTTCTTTGTCTTTGTGAAGCTGATAAAAATCGATGTGGATAATTTTATCAGATACAGGGTCAAACTGAATGTCTTGCAGAATGGCGTTATAAGTTTTACCATTCAATTCAATCGCAGCGGTGTATACGTTAGGAGTGTACACGATGTTTTTGAATGCTAATTCAGGTGCTGAAAAATGCAGAACATTGTCTCCCCCGTATAGTACGCAAGGAACCTGTCCAGCATTACGTAAGGCTTTGCTTGCAGCTTTGCCCACGCTTTCTCTTTGAGATCCTTTGATTGTAATTGATTTCATTTATTTATAAATAATTATTAAGTTACTTGTTCTTAGGCGTTAGGTTTTGTTAGATATTAAACATCAATTCTTACCTTTTCTTTTTACCTTTCACCTTGCTACATTATAAATTTAGAACTGATAGGCTCGTTGTGGTGTACGCGATGCATTACATCAGCAAAAAGATCAGCACAACTCAGTACTTTTATTTTGCTCGAAGGCTGCTTTAGTGGAATCGAATCAGTCACAATAAGCTCTTCTAAAGCCGAATTCTCTATGCGCTCATATGCGTTCCCGCTCAGTATAGGGTGAGTAGCTACTGCTCTTACACTTACAGCTCCTCTGTCCTTCATCAGTTGGGCAGCTTTCACCAAAGTACCTGCCGTGTCTACCATATCGTCTACCAATACTACGTTTTTACCCTCTACTTCACCTATGAGCTCCATTGTTTCAATCACATTGGCTTGTTTGCGCTGTTTATAGCAAATCACCACATCACATTTCAAGAACTTAGAATAAGCATAAGCCCTTTTAGAGCCTCCCATATCGGGCGAAGCAATACACAAATTGTCTAAGTGCAACCCCTGTAAATAAGGCAAGAAAATGCTCGAAGCAAAAAGATGGTCTACGGGGCGCTCAAAGAATCCTTGAATTTGGTCAGCGTGCAAGTCCATCGTCATAATACGAGTAGCACCTGCCGCTTGCAAAAGATTAGCCACCAATTTTGCCCCTATTGGCACTCTGGGTTTATCTTTCCTATCTTGGCGAGCCCACCCAAAGTAAGGCATTACTGCTGTGATGTGTCTTGCCGAAGCGCGTTTGGCAGCGTCTATCATTAGTAAAAGCTCCATCAAGTTATCCGAATTAGGGAAAGTAGAGCATATTAAGAAAACGCGTGCCCCTCTAATCGATTCTTCATAAGAGGGCTGAAATTCACCATCACTATAATAAGAAAGTTTAACTTCACCGAGCTGAGTACCGTATTTTTGCGCAATTTTCTCAGCCAGCTCTATGCTTTTAGAGCAAGCAAAGATTTTTGAATTAGGGGTGGTTTCACTAAACATTTTTATCAGTAAGTGTATTAAGGTATAAAAACTTCTAACTTTTCAGGGTGCAAAGGTACGAATATTAATTGTATTTGCAAGTATCTTGATGTGTTTTTTTATTTTATGAGCCAAAACATACCTCGCTTTACCTTTTTGTTTATCTCTTTGTTGCACCAATTACACTCTCCCACTACTTTTGTCATTTCTCATTTGTCACTCGTCATTTCTTCCTTTTTCCGTCATACTCCCTCCTAGTGCCTACGGACTAAGGTCTATCGCCTATTTCTCTTTCTTTCGCCTCGAAACCCCATTTTTAACATTTTTAGCGTTGTTGTATTACACTATTAATCAATTATTTGTATACCCTTTCTATACCAATC
>NZ_KB291170.1:56204-62295 GCF_000318255.2 Capnocytophaga sp. oral taxon 380 str. F0488 | reverse complement strand
CTATAAGCTCTCTATAAGCTAACCACACCCTCCTAATACCCTTTTTCCTTCAAAATCCCTCTCAGTCCACTTCTGATATTTTTCGTTTTCCTCCGAAGTCTAAACCCCCTTCTCTGAGTCTCTCCGAAATTCTCCAACTAATTCCCACATTTCCTAATTTCCTAATTTCTACATTTCCTAATTTCCTAATTAATAACCCACTGCTCGCATAGTACTCCCCCTTATATCAAACTCAGAAAGTAAGCCCTAAACTAAATTGATGAAAAATATTCACTTTTTGACTCGTAAATACTCCTATTTCACTGTTAAATCCTACAAAATAGCTTAATGAAGGCGAAAGTTTGTGATGGTATTGCAAACTCACCTCAAAACGCTGTCTATCCAAGGCAAGAAAGCGGGCATTGTGCAAAAGCATTGTGCTGAGCTCAGCTTCATTGCGGTCATTGCGCAATAGATAATTCTCGTGTAATACTTTCCGATACTGATACTGCACGCCTGTTACCCCTATACTCTTCTCCCCTAAGGGTGCTACAACACTTATCGTCATTCCAACATTCAGATAATCAAAATGCTGAAAACTCCTCACTAAAGTATAATCCTCACGATAAGTTTCATAACTCACATAAGGCATTATACGATACTGCACAGCATTGTCGAACCCAAAAAGCATACCTAACTGATATTGCTCGCATTTAAGGGTATAGTTTTTGTTCTTCGCAATAACCTCCGTCCAATTGTTATTGCGTCCCGAGAGGATAGGCTCTACGCCCTTTTTACTTTGCTGATAATATCCTAATTTGAATCCGTAGTGATAGTGAGCACGACGAAACAATTTGGTAAGTTCTGTATTGAGTACCCTATTGGTCAGGGTTACTGCAACAATCCCATTGTCATCAGTCATATACTTCTCAATCGTCAGTTGATGGTAATCCCCTGTGAGAAAAAAGTCGTCCGTCCTGCTGATTGTCATTCCTCCACCATAACCATAACCTTCGTAAAAAGCCCTCAGTTTATTGCCTTTCAGCAAATGGTTGTAATACCCCAAGCCATTGAGGTGATACACTGTAGGCACCCCTAATTCGTTAAAGAACCTCAGTTCGTTTGATTGGGTATATTTCACAAAAGTGCCATAAACACCCATCTTCCACTGCATTACCTTCCACATAAAACCCGATTGCAATTGCAATTGCGAAGTAATATCCTTAGGACGCGGGTCTTTATCCCTACTTGCTAATTCAGCTTGGTAATTCAAAGAGATACCCCAATGCAGGCGTTGCCATTGTTTGGCAAAACCACCCGTAAAGACGTATTGTTCGCTGTGCAAATCTCCCCCTATGGCATCAGCAGTGAAGTAAGGATACAGCAACTCACCATCTAACGACTCGTTCCAGCGAATGTGCTTTAGGGTTCGATTTATATACGACGCATCACCCCAAAGCGTACGCGTGCTGTCATAAGGAAAATAAGAGTTCGCCTTTACTGAGAAAGCAGTATGACCCTCAGGATACTGTTGGGCATACGCCTGCTTATCGCTTCCCTCGTAAGTTGTTTGCACCGACGAAAAGCGATATTTCCCCCAATCTGTCATTGTTGCCGGATTCTGAAAGTAAGCTTTATAAATGCGTTGAACACTTTGTTGCTCTTTCAGTTTCAGCAGGAGAGTATCAATAGTATCTTGCCCCCAGGCAATCATCTCGCAGAAGAAAAATAAAAATAATATGTTGAGTGGACGATGTGTCAATTCTAATTCATTGATTTGTCAATAAAAAATGCTACAAACTTTGCCAAAGTTTAACTTTGGCAAAGTTAAATCTGCAAAAGCAATATTTCACTCTTCACTTTTCACTTTTTAAGTGTAGGTGTAGTGAGAATTTCGAAATCTTCAGTAGAGTTGTTAGTATCTTTAAAGATAGGCTTACCATTGTTTTCAGAAAGAACCTTACGGCGTACAGATTTGCCATAACGAGTTTTGTCTTCCTCATCTTTAGTCACATAAGTATAGCCTGAATCCAAAGAAGTATCGGTCACCAACCATTCGAAACCTTTTTCAGTACTTAGATTTACGGCATCTACTATCCACTCATTAGGAATTTTCAACGTACTTCCTGTCTTTTTAACTATTTTGCCTTTAACATTAACTTCATATTCATAGTCATATCTAAGAGTAGAAGTAGCAGTACCTTCTGGAAAACGGGCTATCACATAGCTTCTATTACCTCGATTATTGAATATGAGAATACCATACAAATTGATATTATTGGTAACAGTAGGGCTATCTATATCTTTTACTCTTGGAGGATAATAATTCTCAAAGTTAGCTTTGCTCAAATCTAAAGAATTAGGATTGTTTTCTTTATGGTTAATTCCTTGTTCAGCAATAACAATAGAAGCACCTGGTTGCACGGGATATTGAGTGCCTGTACCAGGTATTTGCACCATACCTTCTACTGCAAAGGCTTCTTTCATTATATTGGGAGTGTAATCTCTTTTGGTTACCGTTAAAAACTTAGAATCTGCTAATACCAAACCATCGGCGTAAAGCACTTTATCAGTATTGTTATAAAGTTTGATATACTGGTCACCAAAGTATTGTTTTCCTTCAGGAGTTAAAGTGCCAACAAAAAAGATTTCTTCTATAATAAAGTCATTACCTTTAGCTTTGATAGATAAAGGTACTTTAAAAGAGCTATCACTAAGTACATCTATTTTGCTAACGAAAGCACTGAGTTCACCTGCTACGGTCTTGCCATCAAGGGTATAAGTAGCAGTGGTGGCAATGCGCAGTTCATAGCTCCCCATCAAAAGAGGAAGGGTTAATTCATTTTGAGAAAGATTGGTAAAAATACGTTCTACTTTCTCATTCTTGTTGAGTTCTGTAAGAGTAAGGGTGAGCGTACCATACCGAACATTGGTTACCTTATCAGGATTTTGTAGCTGAAGGGTAAGATTGCGTGTTGTAACAATGGTGTTGATATTATCATCATCCTTCTTACAAGCGTTTAAGAGCACTAAAGTAAGTGCTAAAGCTAAAAGTTGTTTTAAATGTCTCATAATATGTTAATTTATTAATTTGCTAATTTACTCTTCCCTAAAGAAATGTTCATCTCCATTCCAAAATAGGGGTTGATGAGTCCACGACGGTTGATGTATTGTCTGTTCACACGGTAGTCCTCGTAAAAGTTGAACAGATTGTTTACATATATCGAAAGGGTAAAGTATTTATAGAATTCTTTTGATATTTTTAGATGTATGTTCATTGATAGTGGAGTTCTATCACTGAGACTTATAGTTGTAGGGCGTATGAGCCATTGTAATACGGGATCACTCGCTTCTGTCGCTGTATATGGGTGACGCACACCATCTTCACTGATGTAGTGAGTGGGCACACGACTAAGAGATGGACTGCTGTTGATAACATACCAAGTGAGGTCGCAACGCACAGAGGTGATGAGATGCAGTTCAGGGAGGTAAGTATCGGCTACGAGACTGGTTTGTAACTGTTCACAGTCGTACTTCTCCATTTCAGGATATACTCCCAGATTGTAATATTTGCGGTTGTTAATGATATCTTTATCGGCAGGACGATATACAGGTAATGAGTTGTAATACAAGCTGTGAAACCACGCACCACTAAGGGTAAAGCGAGTGTTGAGCAATTGTAGGCGCTTGCTACTGTACTGAAATTCCACCCCTTGTTTATCGATAGCCGAACCATTGCTCTCCATATCTGAGAGTATCAGGGCGTCTTGCACTGTATAGGGCAGATTTTCTACCAAAGGAGGGGCAGTAATCGCATTGTGATTGAGCCCTGTAGCATCGTATTTTTTATAGAATACCTTGTGATAATCGCTCATTTTTCGGAAACCCGATTGCATACGCTCGTCGAAATAGGTGATAAACAGCGAATGATGGTCGTATTCCAAGCCAAGGCGCACTTCGGCTTTGCTGTTCACCGCGGGCATAATGCTGTAGTTCACTTGCGGGAAAATGTAAGTTTTGTAGTGTAATTGGCGGTAAGCTTTTTGACTGTGATAGTAATTTAGCTGAACAAAATCTTCGTATTTATCTTGAGGGTAGAGCATTTCTTGAGTGGGAAGTTTGCTGTGTTTTCCCCAACCTGCTGTAAGACTGATACTGAGAGCTTTTTGGTTAGCAAACTCAATTTTAGGGAAAGTAACTTTCATATTCACGCGTGGGTCGAAACACACCTTGTTATGCAATGCGTAGCGTGAATCGAGTCCTAAAAGGGTGTTGGCACGCAAACCAGCACGCACGAGAAATTGGGTATGCCAAAAAGTTTTTTCTAACTGCTCTTCAACGTAAAAAGCCATATCTTGCATTGCAGGAATGCTCTTAAAAGCACGCGGACGGGTGTCCATTTCGGGTGATGGAGGGTGCGCTAAATCGTATACCTGCCCCAGACCGTTGTTTTTGTTGTAGTTGTAAGTAAGTCCGATTAGCAATTCGTTGCGATAGCCCGAGAATAGCTTATAAGAAGTCGTTGAGAGGTCGGCATAGAGGTGTAGCGGTTTGCCATCGACGAGCAAATGCGACACATAGTGAGGATCGGAGAATACCCCATAAAATTCACCAGCTTCTGTGTTTGTGAAAACGGGGCGTGCATTGGTGATTTGCACCCATTTATCTTGCTCAATACGGTCGAAACTCTGTGAGTAACTAGTTTTGAGTGCCAATGCTTTGAAGAATGTTTTAGGGAACTCCCAACTCAGCCCATTGGCAATGCGGATATTATTGTAAGTAGATTGATAAGCGTCATAGCGATCGAAGCCCACATCGGGGTCGCGCTTTTCCTTATCGATAGTACCCGTATAGTCGATGCTAAAATTCCACGTAAGCGGATTTTCGGTATCAAAGCGTTTTTCGGCACGAGCCGAAGCAGTGTAACGTTTGTAGTTTTCGAAGCTGTTACGTGGGTCGGGTTGGGAATCTAAATAATCCAAACTGAAGTTGAGTTTGAGGCGATTTTCAGTAAGTTCAAAGCCTTTGCCTACATAGAAAAGTTTGCTAAACCCATCGGCTTTGGCACGCGCCCTAAGGGGAGTATAGCCTTTTTGGCGGTGAATTGTTACTACCCCACTGCTGATGTCACCAAATTTCACCGATGGAATACCACGTATAATCTCCACTGTTTCAATATCATCGGTAGCAATAGTGCGCATATCTACCCCTGATCGGGTAGTGTTGCGCTTCTCATCGGCGTAATTCGATTGAGGGGTGATAATCATTCCGGTACCTACCGTAGATTGCATATTGCTATTCACATCTAAGGGAACACCATCAATATTGAAGCCTACGCCTAAAGAGGAAATACTATAGCCGTCCATAGGCGTTCCTGTCTGCCTGAGAGTGAGCGTATTGGCATAATTCAATGAGGGAGTCGTAACTTGCCGACCAGGGAGCAAACTCACCAAATCGGCAAAGCTAGAAGGCTGAAGGTGTCGCATTGCCTTGCGATCAATAAGCGAAGTAGAAGTAGGTGCAGGAAGTTCTTTAGCAGTTACTATCACTTCTTCTAACTGAATAGGTTGTGTAGTATCAGAAATAGTAGTAGGAGAAACAGTAGTGAGAGTTGCTGCAGTTTGAGCGTAAAGAGCCGAGCAAAAAATAGGAAAAGCAATGAGTGCCAAAGAGATGAACCTTTGGTATCCTAATGATTGTGTATATTTCTTTTTACTTTTCATTCTTCACTAAATAGGACTGCAAAGGTAGTACTTTTTTTGAATTATATAAAACAAATCTAAATAATATTAATATTAAACTTATAAAAATGCTTAATTTAACATCTGTTAAATATAACAGAATACTATTTTTTCAATCGCTTTTGCATCACTATATTACCTCTCGTCGAATTCATTTAACCTTTGCACCTCCTACTATCCCCTTCCTTCCATTTCTTTTAAAGTCTTCCCGAAACCTCCAATAAGTCACTTTTGCATTTATTAAATTCCAAATTTCCTAACTTTCAAATAGACTAATTCTCTAATTTACCCTTCCTTTTCTTTCGTCTCGAAACCCTGTTTTTGGCATTTTTAGTGCTGTTGTATGATATTATGAATCAACTATTTATATA
>NZ_KB291170.1:49533-56184 GCF_000318255.2 Capnocytophaga sp. oral taxon 380 str. F0488 | reverse complement strand
AAGCTTCCTATAAGCTAAGCATACCCATTTTACCTTTCATCTTTTATCTTTTACCTGAATCACCTTTTCCGTTCCTCTTCGTTATTTTTCTGCTTCCTCATCTCTTTTCTAAGACAATCCTAGAACTCCGATTATATCTTTTTGTATAACAAAAAAAAGTAAAAATATTTCAGTTTTTCTTTGGTAGTTAGAAAAATATTCTTATCTTTGCCCCCATTAATAGAATAGTACTGTATGAAACTGTATACTTTTCAAATAATGATGATGTGTTGTACCTTCTCTGTGAGCGGTGCAAGACTCGTTATTTCTTGAAAGTATCAGTATATATATATTTTAGTAAACGAAATAACAACACCCCACTGCTCATAATTAGGTAGTGGGGCTATTTTTTTATAATAATGACAAAAGTAAATTGCACCGAGAGTTTCATTATCGAACTCTATCAAGAAAGTAAAAATATCAAACATCACGTAAGCAAACAGCGTATTAACGCCTTTGTAGAAGAACTCTTTCAGTTCTTATTTCTCATAGATGAGCGTACTTGTCTCTCTAAAGTGAATATAGAAGCACGCTATGAGGAATTGCGTTATGATTTTATCAGTATTGTAGATGATTTTCTGCAAAACGAACCTCAGAAAGAGCAACTGACTGATTATTACGATTGTATTTTGCCCACTATTTATGCTCAATTAAAACAAGATGCTCAGTATTTTATCGATAGTGACCCAGCAGCTACCTCTCTCAGAGAAGTACAAGTTACCTATCCTGGTTTCTTTGCTATTATGGTATATCGTATCGCTCACGAACTATGGACGCGCGAAGTACCACTCTTGCCCCGTATACTCACCGAATACGCCCATAGCAAAACAGGTATCGACATTCACCCAGGAGCAACCATTGGCGTCCCTTTTATGATAGACCACGGTACGGCTATTGTTATTGGTGAAACTACGGTTATAGGTAACCACGTAAAAGTATACCAAGGGGTTACCTTAGGGGCACTCTCAGTATCGGTAGATAAGGCTCATACCAAGCGTCATCCCACCATTCAAGACAATGTGGTAATTTACTCAGGTGCCACAATCTTAGGAGGTGAAACCGTAATAGGTCACGATAGCGTTATTGGCGGGAACGTATGGCTTACCCATAGTATAGAACCTTTTACCAAAGTTTTCCACAAGAGTCAAATCATAGTAAAAGACAACGAAGTGTATGAAGAACCTATTAATTTTGTAATTTAGTCTTTAAACATTAGTTCCTAATACCAATTCACTAATCATTAACCACTAACTATTAACAAACACGTAACTAATAAATAATTATATAATGTTGTACAAAAATGTTTTAGAACTTATCGGGCGTACTCCCGAAGTGAAAATTAATCGATTGTTTGGTAAAGATGCCAACGTATTTATCAAGTTAGAACGCTTGAACCCAGGCGGTAGTATTAAAGACCGTATCGCACTCGCAATGATTGAAGATGCTGAAAACAAAGGTATCCTCAATAAAAATACTGTGATTGTAGAGCCTACCTCAGGTAATACAGGGGTTGGACTTGCCTTAGTAGCTGCCGTAAAAGGTTATAAGCTCATTGTGGTAATGCCCGAATCTATGAGTATAGAGCGCCGTAAACTGGTATCGGCTTATGGGGCTGAGGTTGTATTAACTCCAAAGGAAAAAGGAACAGGAGGTGCCATTGCTAAAGCCCTCGAAATAGCCGAAGGTAAACCTAACTATTGGGTGCCTCAACAGTTCGAGAACCCTGCTAACCCTGAGGTACACGAGTGCACTACTGCTCAAGAAATCTTGCAATCCTTCCCCGATGGCTTTGATTATTTTGTAACAGGAGTCGGTACTGGTGGACATATTTCTGGGGTATCTAAAGTGCTTAAACAACACTTCCCTCATCTTAAAACCATAGCCGTAGAACCTGAACTATCACCCGTACTCAGTGGAGGGGCAGCTGGTCCTCACCCTCTACAAGGGATAGGTGCTGGTTTTGTACCAAAGAACTATGATGCGAAGCTTGTAGATGATATTCTATTAATAAGTAAAGATGAGGCTTTTGAATATGCCCGCAAGTTAGCGAAAGAAGAAGGTATTTTAGCTGGTATTTCTACGGGAGCTTCTTTGGCAGCCGTCGCCAAAGTACTCAAAAAAGACCCTAAAGCACGTGTCCTTACTGTAAACTATGATACAGGCGAACGCTATTGGTCAGTAGAAGGACTTTTCTAATATATAGAAAAAAGAGGCTATCCGATTAGGATAGCCTCTTTTAGTTTTATAATGTTTCTTTTAGCCATTTGAAGAATGTTCTCTGCCATAAGAGTCCATTCTGAGGTTGTAATACCCAGTGGTTCTCATCAGGAAAATAAAGTAACTCACTTTTGATGCCTCTCAGTTGAGCTGCTGTAAAAGCTTGGAATCCCTGTTCTTCGGGTACTCGGTAGTCCTTCCCTCCGTGAATGATGAGAATAGGGGTGTCCCATTCTGTAATCTTCTCTATAGGATTGAACTCTTTATACGATTTTTGCGCTACAGCGTTCTTTTTATCCCAATAAGCACCTCCTATTTCGTTATTGTTGAAGAAGAGCTCTTCGGTAGTGCCATACATACTTTGCAAGTTGAATACTCCGCAATGGGCAATAAACGTCTTAAAGCGTTTTTGGTGAATACCTGCTAAGTAGTAGATTGAATATCCTCCGTAGCTGGCACCTATAGCTCCCAATCGTTCTTTGTCTACATAAGGTTCCTTAGCAATATCATCAATAGCCGATAGGTAATCGTGCATCGGCTGTCCGCCCCAATCTCCGCTAATTTCCGCATTCCATTTTACTCCAAAACCTGGTAATCCTCTGCGGTTGGGAGCTATCACTATATAACCTTGTGAAGCCATTACTTGGAAGTTCCAACGGAAACTGTAAAACTGGCTCACAACAGATTGTGGTCCTCCTTGGCAGTAGAGTAGGGTAGGGTACTTCTTGTTAGGGTCAAAGTTGGGTGGGTAAATTACCCAAGCGTGCATTCTCTTGCCGTCAGTAGTTTTGATGATACGCTCCTTAATAGGACATTCAGCAATCCCTTTGTATAGCTCATTATTAAAATGTGAAAGCTGTGATAGTGTTATGCGTCCTTTTTTCTCTTTTAAATTGATAGTATACAGTTCAGCTGCGTGGTTCATATCCGTGCGCATCACAACCAATTGGTCTCCTGCTTGTCCTACTATACTATTCACATCAAATACGCCTTGTGTGAGTTGTCTTGGAGAAGTATCTTTACTAAAAGGAGCTACTACAAACACTTGCTCTGTTCCTTGGGTAGCCGCAATTAGGTATATTTGCTTCCCATCGTTGCTCCATCGGTAACTGAAAACAGTATTATCCCAGTTAGCTGTAAGGTTAATGCGCTTGCCGTCCTTCAATATATAAAGGTCGTTTTTATCAGCTTCATTACCATCGTGTGCCATACTGAGCCACGCAAGAACGCCTTCTTTGTTATACTGAGGGTTAGTGTCATACCCCATCATTCCTTCGGTGAGGTTTGTTGTTTTTTTCGAGATGAGGTCGTACTCATAGATATCAGTATTAGTGCTCAGTACATAATCAGTGCCTACTTTGGCTTTGGTAACATAAAGTACCTTTTTACCGTCGAGACTCCATATATAATCCTCATCACCTCCAAAAGGCAACTGCGGACAGTAATAGGGCAATCCTTCCATTATATCGGTTTGCTTACCATTACTATCTTCTATCATCACGTGATTGTAACTACCTTCATTCCACGTGTCCCAATGGCGATGGTCTAAGCTACTGTAAAGCTTCCCCGATGATTTTTCTAAGTCGGTATAGAAGTCTTTCCCTAAAACCGATTTTAATTTTACTTCCTTATGAGTGAGTTTTAGGCTTTTATCGGTATTGTATTTAGCCG
This sequence comes from Capnocytophaga sp. oral taxon 380 str. F0488, assembly GCF_000318255.2. Taxonomy (NCBI): domain Bacteria; kingdom Pseudomonadati; phylum Bacteroidota; class Flavobacteriia; order Flavobacteriales; family Flavobacteriaceae; genus Capnocytophaga; species Capnocytophaga sp. oral taxon 380. Next base: position 52,257 of record NZ_KB291170.1, on the reverse strand, counting down.
TGAGTTTTTCTACCTCTTCTTTGCTTATAGGAATGGGTACACCTCCTTTTACGGCAAGTTTATAGTATTCTTTGTTAAAAGTATTTTCCTTTATATTTGGAGTACTCACACTCACCAATACATATTGCTGGTCGGGAGTAATACCTATACCATTCACGCGATGTAGTTCCCATAGTTTTTCGGGGGTGAGAGGTTGTTGTGCTTGTATGCTATTAAATGCCATAACCGAAGCTAAAATAATAAGATGTTTTTTCATTCCTTAACAAATAAGGCAACAAGCCTTCCTAATAGTTTTACAATAAATTGGTAACTCTCTACCAAAAACGCTCTGATTTCTTTTAATACAAAAGCAATTCCTGATTTGATAACAGGTTTTACCCGATTGTAAATAAATGATAACCATACGCACACGGCTATAAAGGCAGGCGCTCCTAATACCACTTGATAAGGTTTCAACTGCCCTCCGAAGTGCTGTATAAGCCCGTGTGAGGTAATACTACCATATATGATAAAGCAGTGTATAACGTAAATCGATAGGGTGTTTTGCCCAATAGTTTTAATCAGTTGTGAAGTAATCACATTGCGCATTAGGGCAAAGAAACCAAATACAAGCAATACATTCCCCAAACGTAAATAAGCAAAGTCCTGCATTAGTCGCTCAAAAAATGGCGAATGGTTGATATAGAACAGTTGTTCTATCATAAAGTGAAAACCCCACAATAAGAATGCTCCCACGCTTAGAAATAGCAGAATAGCATTGCGGTATAAGTGAGGGTGATTTTTATATCGCTGAAATAGATATCCCATAAACCCTCCAAACGACACATAGCCAAACCAAGGAAAAATAGGAAAGAAACTACCGTGTGCACGAGTCAGATAATTAGCAATCGGCAAGGGTAGTGAATCAAAGCGCAAATCCTTGTAAAAAGGCTCAAAAGTGAACGCCAGTAGGGTAGTGGTGAGCAATATCGTAGGCATTACCCACGACTTGCGGTTATATGAAAGTAGGTAAGTAGCGATGAGCAACAAAAGCGAAAGCCCAATACAGTGCAGTACATCTACGCTTTGGAAACTCATACGCAAGAAGTAAGCAATACCGATGAGCATCAGTCCACGCCTAATACCTTTCTTCACGCGAGGGTTATTCCAGCCTACTTTTGTAGCATCACTTTCTTTTACCAATAAAAAAGTGAAGATAAACCCCGAAACAGTGAAGAACACAGGAGCGGTAATACCAGTGCAGTAGTGCCATAGCCAGTATATAAAGTTATTTTCGTCGCGGTAGCGGTCAGCAAGTAGTCCATTTATAAAGTGCCCTTGTAGCATCATACAGATAGCAAAGGCGCGAATCACATCTATGAAGTCAAGTCTGAATTTCTTTATTTTTTCCATAATCTTAATATCATAAAGAGAGTGCAAAGGTACAAAATAAATAACAATTAGCAAGTAATAGTTAAGAACTAACTAAGGAAAACGTACGGAATTCAATAAGTAAAGAAGTGTGGCTTACGTCATTATGAATTAAACAAAAATTGAGGTTTTCCCTTGTGTGAAAGGTTTTAGCAAAGTATTTTGGGTAGCTTGCTACCGATTTTTTTAAAATTTTGAAACTAATTTGTTTCAATTTCTGTTTCTTCTTTTTAAAACGAAATTTTATGTGTTTGACTTAATAGTATCAACAAGTAACGAGCAATGTTAGCTCTTTTATAATAAAAGAACTTTGCCAAAGTTTCAATAGCTTGTTGCGCTACAACCTTTGGCAAAGTTTTATTACTGATAATCAGTTGTTTTTATCTATTGAGAAGGAGCAACCACTAAAGAGGCATTGGGCGTTCTTTCTTCTTCACAGCTCCTACTATAGCCGAGATAATAACACCTCCAATGGCAGAGCCCAATATCGATGAAAAGAATGTCCATACCACAGAAGGCTTGCTTTGAAGTGTTTTTTCACGGAGCTCTTCCATTTGTTCTTCACTGAAATTAGAGGTAAAAGCACTCATTTTTTCCATTGTAACCTCTACTACTTTTTCATAATAGTTAGGGTCAATAACAGTAGTGTAGATTACACTGTAAATAGCAGCGATTACCCCTCCCACGAGAGCGGTTACTATCCCCACTTTAATAGCTTCACCTACAGTTAAGAAACCGTCGTTAGCCGTTTTGTACTGCTGAACAGCCATCACAATAAAAACTACACAGATAGCTAAATTCAATAGCCAAGTGATAGCACCTATCAAAAAACTTCCAGTGTACAAAAGGTTTGTTACGTACAGCAATACGCTTAAAACTACACAAGCAACCCCTAATAAAATACCGTTTCTAAGTGCAATACTTAGGAAATTTACATTTTTTGTTTCCATAAACATTGAATATTTAAGTTAATGCCACAAAAGTAGAAAAAATATTAATACTTACAATAAAAAAAATAATTTTTTCTTCTTTTTTTCTCACCTCGAAAATTCCCTTGTATAAATCATTTCTTATAAACACCAGTTCTACAACAAATTATCTTCTACTCTCAATCTTATTTTCGCTTTAGTGTTATGAACTTTGCCAAGATTTAACTTTGGCAGAGTAGAAGTCCTCTCAATAACCTTCTTTTTATCTCTGTTTTAACGTTAACTTACCTTCGCCTTTCCTTCGTTCATTGTTTGTCTTTTGTTCGTCTTTTGTTCGTTGATTGTTCGTTGATTGTTCGTCTTTCCTTCGTCATTTGTTCGTCTT
>NZ_KB291170.1:0-49513 GCF_000318255.2 Capnocytophaga sp. oral taxon 380 str. F0488 | reverse complement strand
TTCATTTTTTATCTGCCCGTGCGGCTCGCACCGTTTTTTGTTCGTCTCACTTTTCCGTTACTACACTCCCTCTAATTGGGAGTAGTCTCCGAATAGGAGAGTATGTGATTGGGGAGAAGATATTTTGTTCGTCTTTTCTCTATCTGCCCGTGCAACTCGCACCGTCTTTTATTCATTGTAGAGCCACTGTAGACCCACTGAAAAGCCTCTCATTGTTCAACTATCTTATAAGCTTTGTATAATCCTCTCCCAATTTCACCATTAACCATTAACCATTAACCATTAATCATTAACCATTTTTTTATCTTTTATTTCTTAAAAATATAGATTTTTCTTATTATAGTTGTACATTTAAAAAAAAGTCGTACTTTTGTCGGTTAATAAATGTCTTTTTTACGCACTAAAATACTCAAAATGAAGTCAAACAAAGTAACTCTTAAAGTTATTGTGAGCTATGTATTGCTCATCTGCGTGTCTATTGTAGCTGGATATGTAGTTTATAAAGAAATACAAAAACTCTCACACCAAGAAGAAATTAACCAGCAAGACAGAAATAAAATTATCCAAATTAGCAAGATACTCACCCTGATGAACGATACCGAAAGCGCAGGAAGGGTCGCTATACGTACCGATGATAGAGAAGCGCTTCAAGTTTTCTTAGAAAAGAATGTTACTTTACAGAATGAGGTACTAAAATTTCGTCGTGATATTACTTCCGAAAGACAGCTCTTAACTCTCGATACTATTACTTCTTTGCTAAATCTTAAAAGTGAAAACTTGCAGGAGTTAAAAGCTTTTCAAGAAAGCGACAGTACTTCTATCATTATTCGCAGTGCCATCAGTAAACTCTCAAGTTTGGAACCTTATTTAGGTTATGAAGTATATAACAAAACCTATTCTCGACGTAAAAATAGAGAATATACCCCTGTTCCCGCTACTGATATTGCTTCTATCTTAAAGAAATATAAGAACATCAAGATTCCAAAAACGTTCAAAAATACCAAATTCGATAAGGTAGTAATGGAAACGCTTACCTTGCTCAATAAGGTAAATGAAGATACGCAAGAGTCTAAAAGCCAAATTAATGAACGAATGCAAAGCCTTTGGCAAAACGATGTGCGTTTATCTCAAAAACTTGACGACCTACTACATAATTTTGAAGAAGAGGTATTGGCTAATTCACAAAAACTAAGTCAAGAGCGTCGAGCTATTTTTGAGAATAGTAAAAACCTATTGATGTTAGCCTTTTTGGTAGCTTTGGGCATTATTGCCATTTCTTCTATTGTGATTATCAATGATTTTGTTACCTCTCAACGTTATCGTCGCAAACTCGAAACCGCTAACCGGAAATCGTATAATCTACTGAAAAACCGTGAGCAACTCATTTCTATGGTAAGCCACGATTTGCGTACTCCATTGAGTTCTATTGTGGGATATTCCGAATTGCTTAGCAAACAGAAAATCTCCGATAAGGGTAAGAATTATCTTTCACATATCAAGTATTCATCAGAATATATTTCTAAATTAGTAGATGAACTATTAGATTATACTCGTATCGAGGCAGGAAAAATATCTGTTGAAAAAGTTCCTTTCAATACCGCCGAAATTATTGATGAGGTAGCCAATAATGTGAAGTCAGCTTATAAAACTAAGGAAATAAACCTTACCTTCACTTTTTCCGAAACGGTAAATAATCTAAACTTTTCAAGCGATGCTTATCGTGTGAAGCAGATATTGTATAACCTCATTTCTAATGCCTTTAAGTTTACCGAACGCGGGAACGTACACATACAAGCCGATGCACGTCCGTTAAGCAACGATGTGTATGAAATAGGTATTGCCGTTACCGATACAGGTATTGGTATAAAGAAAGAACAACAACAACACATTTTCGATGAGTTTACTCAAGCCAACGATGAGATTTCTAAGCGTTATGGAGGTTCTGGTTTAGGCTTGCATATCTCTCAAAAATTAGCGCATCTGCTCAGAGGTAAGATATATTTAGAGAGTAATGAAGGCAAGGGCAGTACCTTTACCTTACGCTTCTTAGCCGAAAAAGTAGTAGAGCGTACCAAAGCACCTCAAATTATAACCTCAAACAAGCCCGCCAATAAGATTTCAATTATAGTAATTGATGACGATTTCTCTATCCTTAGTCTCATTGAAGAACTCTTGAAGCAGAAGGACATTAACGCTATTACATTTAACAATGGTAAAGATGCGTTTACTCAAATGACTAACCATAATTTCGACTTGGTAATTACCGATATACAATTGCCCGAAATGAATGGCTTCCACTTTGTAACGCTCTTTAATGAACAGTATAAGAACAACCCGCTTCCTGTATTAGCCATTACAGGCAGACGCGACGTGCCCGAAAGTTTCTATATGAAGAGTGGCTTCTCCGGTATCCTTCCTAAACCGTTTACTCCTGAGCAGTTTTATGAGAAACTAAAAGTCTTTTTCCCTAAGCTCGACACCAAAGTAGAACAAAAGACAATTATCTTAACCGATAATGCTACCACAGGAGGATATACTCCTGAGGTGTTAGAAAACTTTATGGGAGATGATATAGAAGGTATTGTTAATATTTATCAACATTTCTTAGCCGAAACAGATACTAACTTGGAAAACTTAAAAATCTATGTTGATAATAAGGATTACAAAGGTATTAAGGCAATAGCTCATAAAATGACCAGTATGTTTGCACAGATAAATGCCAAGCGTGAATCCGAAATACTTATCTATTTAAATAAGGTAACTAATGAAAGCATTTCAGATTTACATTCTCAAATTCATAAGTTAGAACAGCTGTTTAACAATGAATGTAAACCAGCTATTGAAAGTTATTTAAAGAAAATAATGCAATAAGTTAAATATAATTAAGTAATAATATTTTAGAATTAAAAACCCACCATACTATGATTAAAGAATCTGAACTTATCTTGAATCCCGATGGTAGTATTTACCACATCAATTTGCGACCTGAACAAGTAGCCGATACCATTATTTTGGTAGGCGACCCTAACCGTGTACCTCGTGTGAGTGCTTATTTTGACAATATAGAATTTAGCACCCAAAAACGCGAATTCTGTACCCATACTGGTACTTATAAAGGCAAACGCCTCACTGTAATTTCCACTGGTATAGGTCCTGACAATATCGACATTGTGATCAACGAGCTCGATGCCCTTGCCAACATCGATTTACATACACGCCAGCCCAAAGAGCAGCTCACCTCGCTCAATATAGTGCGTTTCGGTACTTCGGGCTCTCTACAAGCTGATATACCTGTTGATAGTTTTGTGCTATCTTCTCACGGATTGGGTATGGACAATATGTTTCATTCGTATAAAGATAGTCCTAAGGTACGTGAACTCGCTATGGAAGAGGCTTTTATTGCTCATACAGGTTGGAATCCTCTCAAAGGTCGCCCTTATATCATCGCTTGCGGACAGGAACTCAAAAAACGCCTCCTCACCGATAGAGTATTTGAAGGTATTACAGGTACTGCTCCAGGCTTCTACGGTCCTCAAGGACGCGTATTGCGCTTACCAGTGCAAGACCCTGACCTCAATGATAAACTACACAGTTTTAATCATAATGGGCATCGTATGACGAACCTCGAAATGGAAACCTCAGCTATCTATGGGCTTTCTAAACTCTTAGGACACCAAGCTGTTTCACTCAATGCTATCATTGCCAATCGCCCTACAGGTACTTTCACCAAGGATACTAAAAAAGTAGTAGAAGATTTGATAGTATATGGCTTAGAACAATTGGCAAAATAGTCGCTATATAAAAAGTGAATATGACACCTCTCACAGGTCAAGAACTCCACAATTTAGCAATGAACATTGTAGGTGAAGCCTTACAAAAGGAACTACAATGGGAATTCCTATTGGTAAATAGTGAACTCAAGCGCGACCCTCAGTTTGTATGTGTAGATAAAAACAACCAAAAATACTTCATTATTGTGCGGGCTGTGCCTTATGGCGACGACCCTACCGAGTATGATATCGTATTTATGGAAGTGGTGCGCAAACACGCCGAAAAACACAATGCTCGCACTTTCTACGCTGGTGTAGGGCTTAGCAATGTAACAGATGAAACCCTCCCTCTATATAAAGATGAACCTTATAAACTCAACTTTCAAGGGCTTATCGAAATTTGCTAATTGATAAATTATTCGTATTTTTGCCACTCAAAATAAACTAAGTAACTAATGAAAATAGATGAATCATTGAACGTACATAGTAGCTTACTACAACTCATTGGTAATACGCCTCTTTTGGAATTACATAAAATTACCAAAGGGCTCAAAGGGCGTTATTTTGCTAAACTCGAAGCTTTCAATGTGGGTCATTCTGCTAAGGATAGGGTGGCTAAGTACATTGTAGAAGATGCCGAACGTAAGGGATTACTTAAACCAGGTAGTACCATCGTAGAAACTAGCTCTGGCAATACAGGCTACAGTTTGGCGATGATAAGTGCCCTAAGAGGCTACCGCTGTATCATTGCAATTAGCGATAAATCTTCTCACGACAAAGTGGAAATGCTACAAGCTTTAGGAGCTGAAGTGCATTTGTGTCCTTCAAATGTTGCTCCCGATGACCCTCGATCTTATTATGAAGTCGCAAAACGCATACACAGCGAAATCCCCGATTCAATTTACATCAATCAGTATTTTAATCCACTAAACCCAGAATCTCATTACCAGACAGGTCGTGAGATATGGGAACAAACTCAAGGCGAGATTACTCACGTGGTGGTATGTAGTGGAACAGGCGGTACTATTTCAGGTATTGCCCACTACCTAAAAGAGCAAAACCCAAGAGTGCAAGTATTAGGGGTAGATGCCTATGGTTCGGCTATCAAAAAGTACCACGAGACACGAGAGTTTGACCCTGCTGAAGTATATCCATACAAAATAGAAGGAATAGGTAAAAACTTGATTCCTACTGCTACTGATTTCGATGTTATTGATGAGTTCATCAAAGTAACCGATAAAGATGCAGCACTTATGGCTCGCAAATTAGCACGTACCGAGGGGCTCTTTATGGGCTACACCAGTGGGGCTGCAATACAAGCGGTAAAACAATATGCTGAGGCAGGTAAATTCGACGAAAATAGTATTGTAGTTGCCCTCCTCGCCGACCACGGTTCGCGCTATATGAACAAAATCTATAGTGACGATTGGATGAAAAAACAAGGATTTATAGACTAACAATTATCAATTAACAAAATAAGATAAAGAACGAATGAAAGATTTATTTGAGCATATTTATGCAAATAAAGGAAGTATAGGGCGCTGGTCAGACCACGCCGAGGGGTATTATGTATTCCCTAAATTGGAAGGGGAATTAGGCCCTCATATGAAATTTCAAGGAAAAGAAATCCTCAACTGGAGTATCAACGACTATTTAGGGCTTGCCAATCATCCTGAAGTCCGCAAAGTAGATGCCGAAGCAGCTGCCGAGTATGGTGCGGCTTACCCTATGGGGGCTCGTATGATGAGTGGGCATACTACTATGCACGAAGAACTTGAGAAACGTTTAGCCAAATTTGTACACAAAGAAGCTGCTTATTTACTTAACTTCGGTTACCAAGGAATGGTATCTATTATTGATGCTTTGGTAACTAAGAATGACGTTATCGTGTACGATGTCGATTCACACGCTTGTATCATCGATGGGGTACGTTTGCACTTTGGTAAACGCTATACCTATCAACATAATGATATGGAAAGCTTTGAGAAAAACTTAGAACGTGCTGCCAAATTAGCTGAAACTACAGGAGGCGGTATCTTGGTGATTTCAGAAGGCGTTTTCGGGATGCGTGGCGAACAAGGCAAACTTAAAGAAATCGTAGCCCTTAAAAAGAAATATCCTTTCCGTCTTTTAGTAGACGATGCGCACGGTTTTGGTACCTTAGGCCCTCGTGGAGAAGGAACTGGTGTTCACCAAGGCATACAAGATGAAATTGATGTTTATTTCTCCACTTTTGCCAAATCAATGGCAGGTATTGGGGCTTTCGTAGCTGGAAATGCCAAAGTAGTAGATTATCTTAAATACAACCTTCGTTCTCAAATGTTTGCTAAATCACTTCCAATGATTTATGTAAAAGGAGCTTTGAAACGTTTGGAAATGATGGAAACAATGCCCGAACTACAACAAAAATTATGGGATAATGTAAATCGTTTGCAAAACGGACTTAAAGAACGTGGATTCAACATTGGTAATACCAATACTTGCGTAACTCCTGTATTCTTGCACGGTAGTATTCCCGAGGCAATGGCTATGGTAAACGACCTACGCGAGCACTATGGTATCTTCTTGTCAATAGTAGTTTATCCTGTGATTCCAAAAGGAATGATACTCTTGCGTATTATCCCTACCGCTTCACATAGTAAAGAAGATATCGACCGTACTTTGGAAGCATTCTCAGCGATTCGTGAGAAACTCGAAACAGGCGTATACCGCGCTATGAATGCTGAACTTACTAAAGAAATGGGAGATATGTAATTCAGCTAACAATAATGATAAACTGAATATTTTATATAAAAAATACTTTGCCAAAGTGAGATAGCTTGTGCTACGACTAACTTTGGCAAAGTTTTTGTGTATGCCCACCTTGTTAAATTATTAATTGCCCATTGTTAATTGTCATTCCTACATATAACGAAATTGAAAATATAGAAGCTATCATAAAGGCAGTATTTGCCCAAAGTGATGAGTTTCATATTCTTATTGTAGACGACAATTCTCCTGATGGTACTTCCGATAAGGTACGCGAATTACAAAATATTTACCCTAACCGACTTTTTTTAGAGATACGCACAGAGAAAAAAGGCTTAGGAACAGCTTATATTCACGGTTTTCAGTGGGCATTAGCACGCGACTATGAATATATTTTTGAGATGGATGCCGATTTTTCTCATAATCCCACTGACCTCTTGCGACTTTATGAGGCTTGTCAGCAAGGTGCTGATGTTGCGATTGGGTCGCGTTATGTAAAAGGGGTGAATGTAGTGAATTGGCCCTTACAACGCATCTTGTTATCCTATGGGGCTTCTATCTATGTGAGGGTGATTACGGGAATGAAAATCAAAGACCCTACTGCTGGCTTTGTGTGTTACCACCGAAGGGTATTAGAGAGCATCGACCTGAATACTATCCGATTTGTAGGCTATGCCTTTCAAATAGAGATGAAGTATCGTGCTTACCTCAAGAAGTTTAAAATCACTGAAGTACCTATCATCTTTACCGATAGAACTAAAGGAAAATCAAAAATGAATAAAAGCATTATCCGTGAAGCTATCTTTGGCGTTATCGGAATGCGATTTAAAAAATAAATCAGCATAAAGAATTATGGAATTTATAAGAAAAAGACTCAAAAGCTTACAATATGTATTTCAAGGTTTGTTTTATTTAATAAAGAATGAACCCCCAGTGATGGTACACATCGTTATCTCTTTAGTATGGGTGATTTTAGGCTTTTGTTTCGGCATTACTACCAATGAGTGGATTGTACAACTGTTGTGTATCGCTATAGTGTTATCAGTTGAAGGACTCAATACAGCCGTTGAGAAACTCTGCGACTTCATCCACCCCGATCATCATAAAACTATTGGGATTATCAAAGATGTTGCTGCCGGAAGTGTAGGCTTTGCTGTGATACCTGTAAGCATTGTACTCTGTATCATCTATTATCCTTATGTAATGGAACTCTTTTAATTTTTACTATGAAAGATATAGTAAAAGGGTATTTAGCAGCTTTTATTTCAGCGGTTACTTATGGTATGATTCCGCTGTTTATGATTCCTATTAAGCAGCAAGGTTTTTCGGTAGATGCGGCACTTTTCTATCGCTTTATTACAGCGAGTCTTTTTATTATGTTTTATCTTTTCTACCGAAAAGAGACACTGCGCATTACCCCTCGTGAAGTGTTTATCTTCCTTATTTTAGGATTGCTGTACGCCCTTTCAGCTGAATTTCTCTTTCTTGCCTACGATTTGCTCTCTCCAGGCATTGCTTCTACTATATTTTTTATGTATCCACTAATAGTAGCACTTGCTTTGGGTGTTTTCTTCAAAGAACATATTACTTTTCCTACGATTTTAGCACTTTTTATTGTATTAATAGGTGTTTTCTTACTCAGTGTAAAAGATGTAACAAACTTTTCAATCAACTATGTAGGGGCAGGAGTATCATTACTTGGGGCAGTTTCGTATGCACTCTATATGCTCATTGTCAATAAGTCTAAAATATCGGCTTCAGGAATAAAAGTATCGTTTTATTCTACCTTATTTTCTTCAGTTTATTTTCTTGTAAAACTATGGGTTATAGGCACCCCTCTCCCCATTCCAGAAGTAAAAATGAGTTTACTGCTCACAAGTTTCGGTATAGTAACTACTTTGTTTTCTATCATCACCCTTATTTATGCTATCAGAATGATAGGTTCTACTCCTACGGCTATTATTGGGGTAATGGAGCCCATTGTAGCAGTAGCTATTAGTATTTGGATATTTCAACAAGAAAGTCTTACAACAAATCTTATTATAGGAGTGCTACTCATTATCATTGCAGTAATGATAGATATCTTAAAAAGAAAAAAGTAGAGTTACATTGTATCTCTACTTTTATAATATTCTTATTTTACTTCAGTACCATTAGTAATTCCATCGGCATCAGGATTGATGAAGGTGTATTTGCCTTCGGAATTTTCTACCATTAGTATCATTCCTTGGCTTTCTACACCGCGTAGTTTGCGCGGAGCAAGGTTTACCAATACAGTTACCTTTTTACCTATAATCTCCTCAGGAGCGAAACTTTGGGCTATACCCGAAACGATAGTACGTTTATCAATACCTGTATCTACTTTTAAAACGAGGAGTTTATCTGCCTTAGGCATCTTTTCAGCTTCCAAGATAGTACCAATGCGAATATCCATCTTTGCAAAATCATCGTAACTGATGAGTTCTTTTTGTGGAGCTACTTCAGTTTCAGCATTGGCTTGGGCTTCTTGCTTATTAGCTAATTTAGTGTTCTCTAAACGCTGTAATTGCTTTTCGATAGCGGCATCTTCAATCTTTTCGAAAAGAAGTTCTACAACACCTATGCGATGTCCTGCTTTTAGCAATTCGGTGGCGTTTGTTTTTAGACTCTCCCAAGTAATTGTCCCCAATTGCAACATACGTTTGAGTTTCTCGGAGGTGAAAGGCAAGAAAGGTTCGCTAGCAACTGCCAAAGCTGTTGCAATTTGTAAAGCTATGTACATTACAGTCTTTACGCGCTCAGGGTCGGTTTTGATGAGTTTCCAGGGTTCTTCATCAGCTAAATATTTATTGCCTAAGCGCGCCATATTCATCAGTTCTTGTTGGGCTTCGCGAAAACGGTAACGTTCTAATGATTGTTCTATCTTATCGGTAAGTTCTGTGATTTGACGAAGTGTTTCATTATCTACGTTATTATAAGTATCTGCTTGTGGTACTACTCCTTCATAATATTTCTGCGTTAGCACTGCCACGCGATTGATGAAATTCCCAAAGATAGCCACAAGTTCGTTGTTGTTACGCGCTTGGAAGTCTTTCCAAGTAAAGTCGTTGTCTTTGGTTTCGGGAGCATTGGCGGTAAGAACATAACGCAATACATCTTGCTGATTAGGAAAATCTTGCAAGTACTCGTGTAACCACACAGCCCAGTTTTTGGAGGTAGAGAGCTTGTTGCCTTCTAAGTTTAGGAACTCATTAGCAGGCACATTTGCAGGCAGTATAAAGCTACCTTCAGCCTTGAGCATTGCTGGGAAGATAATGCAATGGAATACGATATTGTCTTTCCCAATGAAATGCACCAATTGGGTATCACTGTCTTGCCAATAAGGACGCCAGTCTTTGCCTTCGCGTTCAGCCCACTCTTTAGTAGAAGAAATATAACCGATAGGCGCATCGAACCACACGTAGAGTACTTTGCCTTCAGCGCCTTCTACGGGTACGGGAATTCCCCAATCGAGGTCGCGGGTTACAGCACGCGGTTTGAGTTCGTCGTCTAACCAACTTTTTACCTGCCCATATACATTAGGTTTCCAATCGGATTTGTGACCTTCTAATATCCATTTTTCCAAAAACTCTTGGTAACGATTGAGGGGTAAAAACCAGTGTTTGGTAGCTTTTAGCGTAGGTTTGCTACCTGTGATTGACGATTTAGGGTCGATGAGGTCGGTAGCGTTGAGTGAACTACCACAACGCTCGCATTGGTCGCCATAAGCCTCAGGATTGCCACATTTTGGGCAAGTACCAATCACAAAGCGGTCGGCAAGGAATTGGTGAGCTTCTTCATCATAGAGTTGTTCTGATATTTCTTCGATAAAATCACCTTGTTCATACAATTTTTTGAAGAAATCGGAAGCTGTTTGGTGATGGATAGGGGCAGAAGTACGCGAATAGTTGTCGAATGAAATGCCAAAATCAGCAAACGATTGCTTGATAATCGCGTGGTATTTATCGATAATAGCCTGTGGGGTAGTACCTTCTTTTTTAGCTTTGATAGAGATGGCTACTCCGTGTTCATCGCTTCCGCAAATAAAGGCTACATCGTTGTTTTTTAAGCGTTGATAACGTGCAAAAATATCAGCTGGCACATATACTCCCGCCAAATGACCGATGTGAATAGGTCCATTGGTATATGGTAGGGCTGCCGTAATGGTATAACGTTTAGACATTTTTTGAGTTTTGAATTATATATTTTTGGGTGGCAAAGGTACGAATAAAAGTGAAAAGTGAAAAGTGAAAAGCGAAAAAGTATATTCTACGAGTGCGAGCGACGCGGGCAGATGGGGGAAAGACGAAGGAATGACGAACAATGAACGAAGAAAAGACAAACAAAAGACGAAGGAATGACGAAGAAAAGACGAACAATGAACGAAGAAAGGATCGGGATAAAGTGAATCTAACGCAAAGATAAGTTGGAGCAAATTTAATGTACTTGGGTCAGAAAAGTATTAAAAATTTGCTCAAATAAAAAAATAAACCATATCTTTGCCTAATGAATATTTGGAGACAAGTCGATTTTTAATAACCTTGAACAGAATTAATGAAAAAACTCAAATTCCCTACCCCTTACACCGTACTGATGCTGGTGATAGTGTTGGCTGCCAGCCTTACTTTCTTGTTGCCATCGGGTTCGTATAGCACTTTGCAATATGATAAGCAACAAGACTCTTTTGTGATACACACTGCAAATAATTCTTATACTGTACCTGCTACTCAAGAACAACTCGACGACTTGGGTATTCATATTCAGTTGATCAAGTTTAAAGATGAAAAGATTAAGAAGCCTATTTCGATACCTAATACTTATGTGCAGAGCATACCTCACCCGCAAGGAGCTAAATCTGTGCTTTTTGCACCTATACGAGGAATCTACGACAGTATAGAGGTGATTCTTTTCGTACTCATATTAGGAGGCTTTATAGGGGTGTTCAACAGTTCGGGAGCACTAAATATGGGCGTAGGCTATTTGGCACACCGACTCAAAGGGCGCGAGGGTATCCTTATCATTCTGCTCACTACCCTGTTGGCGCTCGGTGGCACTTCCTTTGGATTAGCCGAAGAGACGCTTGCTTTCTACCCTATGTTAGTGCCTATTTTTTTAGCAGCGGGCTACGACCTAATGGTACCCTTAGCGGTGATTTACATAGGTTCAAATGTGGGCTCTATGGCATCGACTACCAATCCGTTTGCGGTGATTATTGCCTCAGATGCCGCCGGGGTAGATTGGACGTCGGGGCTTAGCATACGTGTGATAGCCTTAGCGGTATGCGTGCTGATAAGTATTATTTATATCATTCGCTATGCCGAAAAAGTACGTAAACACCCCGAAAAGTCAATTGTGTATGGAGTAGTCCTTCCTGAAATCTACAATGCTAATACCCCAGAAAAGACCACTTCCTTAGAGCTTTCTACTAAAATAGAGCTCTTAGTATTTGCGCTCTCGTTTATAGTGATGATTGTAGGTGTGTCGCAATGGGAATGGTGGTTTCAAGAGATGACAGCTCTCTTCTTGGTAGCTGCTGTTGTGATTGCTATCTTACAACGTAGTAGTGAACAACAGTTTATTAGTCAGTTTATGGCAGGAGCACGCGATTTGCTGAGCGTAGCCTTCATCATAGGGATAGCCAGAGGGGTATCGTTTATACTGAATGACGGACAAATATCGGGTACGATTTTGCATTATGCCACCGATCTTGTACAAGGAATGTCGCCAATGGTCTTTTTGCCAATGCTGATGTTAGTATTTGGTGTACTGAGTTTATTTATAGCTTCTTCCTCAGGAATGGCGGTACTCACGATGCCTATTATAGGGTCACTGGCTTCGGTTGTGGGAGTAGAAGGACACAGTGTGGTGAGTGCTTATCTTTTTGGAATGGGTATTATGGGGCTTATCACCCCTACGGGACTTATCTTACCTTCACTGGCAATGGTGAATATTAACTACAAACAATGGTTGCAGTTTTGTATGCCATTGGTGATTATCTTTGCAGTAGTACTTACTATCTTATTGTGGATTTAAAATATAAAACTTATGAATATCACTTTTATTATCATTCTTCTTGCGACTATAGCAATGAGTTATTATGGATTTAACAATCCTACTTTTTTTAACCGTTATAAGTTCAATGTAGGAGCAGTGCAAAAGGGCGATTATGTGCGATTGGTATCCTCAGGCTTCTTGCACGCCAACTGGGAACACCTCATTTTTAATATGATTTCACTCTACTTCTTTCAAGATGTGATTATCAGTTCTATGGGGAACCTAATGTTCTTGCTTATCTATTTTGGTTCAATGTTCCTGGGGAGTGTGTTCAGTTTATACATTTACAAAAAACAGCCCTATTACTCCGCCATAGGGGCTTCGGGAGCTGTATCGGGGATTATCTTTGCAGCTATTGCTCTATATCCTACAGCATTGAGTGTAAACTTCTTGCCAGGATGGCTCTTTGGAGCATTATACTTTGGGTATTCGGTATTTATGATGTTCAACCCACAACAAGGATATAATTTAGGGCACGCAGCTCATTTAGGTGGGGCACTCTTTGGCTTGGCAGTAGTAATAGTCTACGCTCCTGAGGTAGTGATACGCCACGCTTTCTATTTGGGAATAATGGCATTGCCTTTGGGCTATATGGGAGTACGGTTGCTGAAGAAATGAGGGAATTAAAAGATTAGCAAATCATTATGAGTTATCTACAAGAAGTTATTACCGATGTTTTAGAAAACTATTCTGATAAGATAGAGCGTCTTGTGTTTGTTACTACGGGTAAACGCCCTGCACTCTTCCTCAAAAAACACTTTGCCGAGCAAGTAAAGCACGCTACTATTGCCCCTGAGTTCATCGGGATAGCCGACCTATTTACGCGTATTTCAGGGGTACAGCCTATCAGCAATTTGCCTTTGCTTTTTGAGTTTTACGATTGCTACTCAAAAACTTGTAAAGACACCCCCGATAGCTTTGAAGAGTTCCTCAGCTGGGGACAAACGGCTCTCAAAGATTTTAGTGAAATCGACCAATATTTGGTAAATCCCGATAAGATTTTTCCTTATATCCACGCCCTCAAAGAAGCTGAACACTGGTCGGGTATGGACGAGCTTAGCGAGATGCAGAAAAAGCACTTAGCTTTCTGGAACAGCCTCGGCGATTACTATTTTGCTCTCAACAGTAAACTCACCGAAATGGGTAAAGGTTATGGCGGTTTCATCGCTAAAAAAGCTGTCGAAAAACTCCCCGAATACCTGCAAACACACAGCAATAGTATTCATATATTCGTCGGTTTCAACGCCCTTTCCAAAGCCGAACAGCACGTAATTCAATCTATATTAATGGATATAGGCGGTGAAATTTATTGGGACGGTGATACTTATTTTTTAAACAATCCAGCTCACGATGCGGGTTTCTTCTTGCGTAAATATATAAACAGTTGGCGTTATTACCAAACCCATAAACCTAAGTTTATACAAAGCAATTACGAAAAAGAAAAAGAACTCTATCTCACGGGAGTACCTAAAAGCATCAATCAGGCGCATAGTGTAGCCGAACTACTCAAAAATACGTCTACCAAAGCATTGGAAAAAACCGCCCTCATCATCGCCGATGAGAATCTGCTCATCCCCGTACTGCAAGCTGTACAACCCAAAACAAGTGTGAACATCACTATGGGTTACCCCTTGCAACAAACTCCTCTTAACGACCTTTTTGTCGCCTATTTCCGCTTGCATCTTTCCAAGAGTTTTTACTATAAAGATATACTGAACCTGCTCTCTCAACCTTTCTTGCACACCTTGCTAAAAGAAGAAGTGGTGCGCCATATTTCGCAGTACATCAAAACGTACAACCTCACCTATATCACCCGTAAAAAGCTATTCGAGTCGGTAGATGAAACCGAACACGAGATGCTTACTTTGCTATTCCCCGATGCCAAAGGCAAAGCACTCATTACTACCCTTATCGACAATGCTATTACGCTTATCTATCGCCTAAAAGTACAAATCGACCCTGAGAGCAATACTCACCTACTCAATCAAGAGTATGCTTATCGTTTCTTTCAGTTATTTAATCAGTTGAAACAGTTACAAGAGCAATACAGCTATATCGATTCAGTGAAAACGCTTTATCATTTCTATTTAGATGTCTTACAGAAAAGTTCGCTCAATTTTCGCGGTGAGCCTTTGGAAGGCTTGCAAGTGATGGGAGTACTGGAAAGCCGTAGTTTGGATTTCGACCGCGTGATTATCACCTCAGTAAACGAAGGGGTACTTCCGTTAGGCAAAAGTGGTGATTCACTTATCCCTTACGATGTGAAGTACGAACTGGAATTGCCTACCTACAAAGAGCGTGATGCGGTGTACAGTTACAACTTCTACCGCATTTTACAGCGCGCCAAACAAGTACACCTTTTCTACGATACCGAGATGAATAGTCTGAAAAACAAGGAAAAAAGTAGGTTTATTCTCCAATTGTTGGCAGAGAAAATTCCCACTCACAAGGTAGTGCATCAAATTAAGGCACCTGAGGTATATCCTGCTGTGTTGCGACCTCTTAACATCAAAAAAACGACCTCTGTAATCGATACACTAAAGACACTTGCCGAGAAGGGCATTTCACCTTCAGCACTAACTACCTATATCCGCAATCCACTTACTTTCTACGAGCAACAAGTACTACAGGTATACGAAGAAAAAGAGGTAGAAGAAACTGTTGAAGTACGCACTTTTGGAAATATCGTACACGGCACTTTAGAAGATTTGTACACATCTTTCTTAAACGAAATACTCACCGAAGAGCACATCAAAAAAATGCAACCTTTGGTACTCCCCACTATCGAAAAACGCTTTGAAGAAGAGTACCGAAGTACTGATTTTAGGACAGGTAAAAACTGGCTTATTTTCAATGTAATAGAGAAGTATGTGCGTAGTTTTTTAACTTTAGAACTCAACGAAATAAAAAGTGGTACCGAAATCATTCCTCTGTATTTAGAACAGAAGATAAAAATACCTTTTCAAGCTTCTCACTTGCCTTTTCTTGTTAATTTCAAAGGGATTATCGACCGGGTGGATAGACGTGACGGAGTGTTGCACATCATCGACTACAAAACAGGAATTGTAGAAGAAACCGATGTGCGTATTAAAGATTGGGAGAATCTTATTACTGACATCAAGTATGGCAAAGCCTTCCAACTCCTCACTTATGCTTATATGATTACCCAGCATTTCAAGATTGATGAACCGATGATAGTTGCCAACCTATCGTTTAAGCGTTTGCAAAAAGGATTCTTGCGTTTCCACACCTATATCGACAAGGTAAAAGACTATGATGTAACCGCTCAAACTCTCGCTTTGTACAGTCAGTATACCGAGCAACTATTGCAAGAAATCTTTGATATAGAGAGACCTTTTTACGAGAAACTATAGTATTTATATCTTAAATTCCTTTTATACGTTTATCAGCTTAACATTTTCTGAGCTTTTTTTACAGCTTCTACAAAGGTATCTATTTCTTCAAAGGTATTGTAAACAGCAAAGCTGGCACGAACTGTACCTGGTATACAGTAGAAGTCCATAATAGGTTGGGCACAATGATGCCCCGTGCGTACAGCAATTCCCAATTGGTCGAGAATTACACCTACATCGTAAGGGTGAATGTTTTGTAAGTTAAATGATATAACAGCGGTACGCTTATTCAAATCATCATTACCGTAAAGAGTAATGCCTTCTATATTTTGTAATTTAGCGATAGCATATTCTAATAGTTTGTGTTCGTGTGTAGCAATAGCTTTCATTCCCAGTTGCTGTATATAGTCAATTGTAGCTCCAAACGCAATACCTCCACAAATATTAGGAGTACCTGCTTCAAACTTATAAGGAAGGTCGGCATAAGTACTCTCTTCAAAATGTACTTCTTTTATCATTTCTCCCCCTCCTTGATAAGGAGGTAATTGTAATAGTAATTCTTCTTTACCATACAACGCTCCTACCCCCGTAGGTCCGTACATTTTATGAGCTGAAACAGCATAGAAATCAACATCGAGAGTTTGCATATCGGGTTGCAAATGTGGGGCTGCTTGTGCTCCATCTACTAATACAACTGCTCCTACGCGGTGTGCTTTTTCTATAATTTCTTCTATAGGGTGAATATTTCCTAGGGCGTTCGATACGTGCTGTACACACACTATCTTCGTACGTTTATTTAGCAGTTGGTTATACACCTCTAAGTCCAAAATTCCTTTCTCATTCATCGGGATTACCTTTAGGGTAGCCCCACTCCGTTGACAAGCTAATTGCCAAGGTACTATATTGCTGTGGTGTTCTGAAGCCGAAATAATTACTTCGTCTCCCTCTTGCATCAGTGTGCCATAACCATTAGCCACTAAATTAATACCGTGTGTAGTTCCCGCAGTAAAAAGAATTTCAGAGCTTTTACGGGCATTGAAGTGGCGTTGTAGTTTCTTCCTCGCTTCTTCATAAGCATCAGTAGCTTCTTGGCTGAGAGTATGTACTCCACGATGTATATTAGCGTTTTGGTAACTGTAATAATGCACTATTGCCTCTATCACTTGTGTAGGCGTTTGCGAAGTTGCTCCATTATCAAAATAGATAAGAGGTTTGTTATGAATAGTACGTGAGAGTATAGGGAAGTCCGTTCTTATTTCAAGAATACTTTTCATTGTTCGTTATTTTGGGTGCAAAGATACAACATTTTTATTGTATTACCACAAACCTAAAATCAAACGGATTAAAGTCTTTTATTAACTCAGGAATGAGTTCTTCTCCTTTCATCAAATAGAAATCTGTGAAGTTAGCAAAACGCTCCTGTAAGGCTCCGTTAGGAAAGAGTTCATTTTGTAAAAAAATAGTCTGTTCCAATTCCTCTGCAAACTTCCTTTTCTGGGCCTTTAAGAGGCGTTTTTCCAGTTTGTCTAACCCTTTCAGCTGTCTTACTTCTTGTGCTTTTACAGCGTTCTCAAAAGTAACATCAGTGCGTTTAGCTAACTCATATAAATGTTTAAACTGCTTGTGTAGTAATTCTTTTTCAGGAGTAAAATCTATAGGAAATTCGCTTAACTGTCTTACTTTCTTGTTTTTTAAATCTTCTGGTTTTAGAAATAAGTCTTCTACTGAAAGTTTTAGTTTTTGTAGTTTTTCGGCTTGTCTTTGCGAAATAAGCATTGCTGAATTGCGCAACATTAGTATCGGGAAGGGTACTTTCTCCTTATTGAAAAATCCTTTTAATTCCAGCCAATAGGCTATTTCACCGCCTCCTCCAATATATGCCAAATTGGGTAATATTACCTCTTGATATAAAGGTCGTAAGATTACATTGGGTGAAAATCGTTCTGGATAGGTGTGTAGTTCCTCTAAAATCTCCTCCTCGGAAAAACGAATATCCGTACCGTGTACCTCAAAACCGTCCGCACTGCGCACAAAGCGATGTCTTCCTCCTTCTGTAAGATAAAACATATTCACCTCACGAGGGTTCACTTGCACGGGATAAGAGCTATTTACAGTCTGTAAAACCTTAATACTTTCAGTAACCTCAGTATGTGCTACACTGTGCAGTAAATCATCGCTTATATAAGGGATAAATTGCCTTTTTAGGGCTTTATCGTTGCCATCTATTACTACAACTCCGTATGTTTCGAAGAGAGCATTTACTAAGTAACGAGTGGCAGAGGCTAAATCTTTATTTTTCAGATAACTATCGTGGAAGAGTGTGCGCAAAGTATTAGCATTTTTGCCTAGACCTATGGCTTTGTCAAAAGTCTGAAACACCGCTTCAAGTGTGTCAGTAGCAAAGTTGCCTGTGGCTCCTGTTTGGTCGCTATTCCAGCAAATTGTGCGATTGTTGAAGTGAAAGTGGTTAATCTCCTCAAAATCGTGGTCTTCTGTAGCCATCCAATATACAGGTACAAAGTGCTTATCAGGGTACTTTTCGGCGAGCTGTCTAGCAGTATTAATTACCGAAATTATCTTGAAAATGAAGTAAAGATGTCCTGTAAAAAGACTTAATTGATGTCCCGTAGTGATGGTAAAAGTATTACTTTTGGATAAAAGTTCGATATTTTTAAGTACTTTCGGAGTAGTTTTTACCTCAGCGTATTGTTCTTTTAAACTACTGACCAAAATATGGCGTTTCTCCTCGGTAAAATCAAGAGCTTTTTCTTCTATTTGCTTTTTAAATTCTAACAATGAAGGGAAATTATGATAAAAAGAACGTAATTTTTTATTCTCACCTACATAATCAGTGATGAGTTTAGAGAAAAAACGAATATTTTGATAAGGAATATAAGCGGTAATCATACGCTTTTTAGTGTTTTATTATTCGTCGTCTAGTGAAGAGTCATCAGGTATATCTAAATTGCTTACACTCATATCATCTTCTTCGTTATTCATAAAGTCATCATCTTCGTCGAAGTTTTCCATAGTGTCAGCTAAGCGGGTACTTACTTTCACTAAATATATAGTGTCATCAGTACGGACTTCCAAGGCATCAACTGTTTCATTTTTAGCATTCTTAAAACGAATCACATCTGCATCTGTATACCCTTCGGGGTATTTCTCTACCAACATTGAGAGAATCTCATTAGTTAGTTTGTTGTAGTCTACTATTACACGTTTCATATTAATATTACTTTTCACGGGGCGAAAGTAAGTCAATTTTTATAATTACAAAATAAAAAATCTACTTTTTTTTATTTTGTTGTATCTTTGTCCCGCAATAAAGCCCATTTTTTCTAAGAAAATAAAATTATGAGTATACAATTATTTTTCCACTCCAACCTTCATTCAAGTAGCACAAATTGCTTTTTTGATAAGGAAGAAAGCCAACATATAGTAAAAGTACTGCGCAAAAAAGCAGGCGATATACTCCATATTACCAATGGTAAAGGACTTCTTTTTGAAGCAAAATTAGACTTCGCTACACCTAAACAATGTGAGGTGTCTATACTGAAATGTACTCCTCAGCTTCCCCGTCCTTACTACTTACATTTGGTGGTAGCACCTACCAAGATGAATGAACGTTATGAGTGTTTTTTGGAGAAAGCCACCGAAATAGGCGTTGATGAAATTACTCCTATTATCTGTGAACATTCTGAGCGTACCACTATCAAAGTAGAACGTTTTGAAAAGATACTCCTTTCAGCAATGAAACAGTCGTTGCAATGCTATTTGCCTAAACTGAATACGCCTATTGCATCAGCTCAGTTTTTCAAAACGATGCTGACAGATAGTTCAGCTAAATATATAGCTCACTGTCAAGAAAATGAAAAGCGCTTGCTCTCTCGCGCCCTCAAGCCCTTTCCTGAGCGTATTACCGTGCTCATAGGTCCTGAAGGCGATTTCTCTACTAATGAGATAAACACCGCTTTGCAACAAGCATTTGTGCCTATCTCATTAGGAGATACTCGCTTACGCACCGAGACAGCAGCCATAGTAGCCTGTCATACCGTTGCGGTAATAAATGAACTGACTAACATTAGTTCAACTTAATATCCTCTTAGGTCTGTCATTCCTTCGTCTTTTGTTCGTCATTCCTTCGTCTTTTGTTCGTCATTCGTTTGTTCGTCTTTTTCCTATCTGCCTATGCGTCTCGCTCTATCTGCCTGTCGTGCTACGACCTCGCACCGTCTAAGAGATAAGTAAAAAATAAGATGAATTATAGTTATACTTCGTGTTCGCCTTTGATGTCTCTGTGCTCGTAATCAGCAATCATCAGTTTTTCGTAATCAGTCTTAGTTCCTTTGCCGAAACGTCTGCCAATATTGTCGAAAATAAGGTATACCAAAGGCACTACAATAAGTGTTAAGAACAATGAGGAAATAAGTCCACCTATAATTACAATCGCCAAACCATTGTTCACTTCGGCACCTGCTCCATTAGTAATCGCAAGCGGAATCATACCTGCTACCATTGCGATAGTCGTCATCAAGATAGGGCGCAAACGGGCGTGGTTTGCTTGTATTAATGCAGTTACTGTATCTTCTCCTTCTTGCTTGCGGTGGTTGGCGAAGTCTACTAACATAATCGCATTCTTAGCAACCAACCCGATAAGCATAATGATGCCCAAAAGAGTAAAGATATTGAGTGACATATTAGCCAATGCCAAAGCTACTAAAGCTCCAATGAACGAAAGTGGTATAGAGAACAATACCACAAAAGGTCGTGAAAAACTGTCGTATAATACTACCATTACCATATAAACTAAGAGAATAGCTGCAAAGAGCGATATAAACAAGGTGCCAAATCCTTCGTCTTGCATCTCTTGGTCGCCTGTAAACACAAAGTGTACGTTAGCAGGTTTTTCTAATTGGTCTATCTTAGTTTTCCATTCTGAAACTATAGTACCTGTAGGACGACCTACCGATTGAGCTTTTACGGTTACCGAAGGTGATTTGTCATAACGTTCTAGCTGTGTAGGTCCTGAAGCATAAACAATATTAGCAAATTGTGATAGTTTTACCTGTTGTCCCACTGAGTTGATAAACATCATATTTTCTATATCGTCTATAGACTGACGGCTACCTTCTTCAAACACTATATTAATATTGTATTCTGAATCTCCTGTACGGAACTTACTGTCGTCATTACCATTAAAAGCGGTTCGCATCGTTCCCCCTACAGTAGCAATATTAAGCCCTAACATTGCCATCTTATCGCGGTCTATCTGCACATTTATTTCGGGATTACCAGATTCTGAGGAAAGTTTAATTTCAGTAGCACCTTCAACAGTTTTAAGAAGCTCAGCTGTTTTCTCAGCGTACTGTTGGGCTACTTCCACATTGTCAGAAGTAACTACCAAAGCAATTGGGGATTGTTCGGCTCCCATCATTCCTACCGGTACAGTCTTCACTTTAGCTTCTACTAAATACTGACTCAGTTTGCGTTTCAGCTTTGCCGCAATTACGTTAGTCGATTCATTACGTTCTTTCTTATCAATAATAGTAAGCTGTATTTCCGATTTATAAGGGGTTGCTTGTGAAGCTCCCATACCACTGGTAGACTGTCCTACAGTAGTAATCATACTCTCTACCAAAGGTTTATTGGTACCCTCTACTTTTAAGCTACGAAGATAATTTTCAGCTTTTTGGGTCATAAAGTTAGTCTGCTCTAAGGAAGCATCTTTATTCAATTCAAACTGTACTAAAAACTTTCCTCTATCCATATTAGGCATAAACTCAGATCCGATAAATCCAGTAGGAATCAATGAACAAGAACCTGCAAAAAGGAAAAATACCAAAATAATAGTTTTCCATTTATTGGCAAATACCCATACCAATAAGTCAGAGAAGAACTGTGTAAAGCGTTTGAGGTATCCTTCAAAGCCTATGGTTAGTTTTCCTAAAAATGAATTGGGATTTGCGTGTTCTAATTTTCCAAACCTAGAGTACAACCAAGGGACTACTGTAAAAGACATCAATAATGAAAGCATTGTAGCAATAGCTACAGTCAAACAGAACTCACGCAATACTTTTACTACAATAGCATTACCTAATGAAATAGGAACGAACACTACAACAATTACTAAGGTAATTGCCATTACAGTAAGCACAATTTCCTTAGAACCATCAAAAGCAGCACGCACTTTATTCTTACCCATCTCCATATGGCGGTGAATGTTTTCTAATACTACAATAGCATCGTCCACCAAGATACCTACCACCATCGAAAGGGCAACAAGGCTCATCAAGTTCAGTGTAAAACCAAAGAAATACATACCTATAAAAGTAGCGATGAGAGAAGTAGGTATAGATACCATTACAATAATAGCATTACGTAGGCTGTGGAGGAAGAAGAACATCACTACTGCTACCAATACAATTGCCAATATCAAATCGGACATTACAGAGTTGGCTGCTTCTAAGGTAAACTCACTGGTATCTTCTGCCAATAACATTTTTACACCTTCATTTTTATAAGTCTGCTCTACTTGCGCCATCTTCTTGCGTACCAACTCACTCACCGATACAGCATTAGCATCGGTTTGTTTCAATACTTGTAACAAGAGAGTATTTTCTTGGTCTATACGCGCTATTTTAGTAGCTTCTTCTTCGGTGTCTTGCACATCAGCTACATCCGAAAGTCGTATCTCTACTCCATTCTGTGAAGCAAGTATAAGGTTGCGCAATTGTTCTACATCTTGTAATTTACCAAGTAAACGTATAGAAGTACTATTCTCACGAGTTTTAATTTTACCCGCAGGAATTTCCATATTCGAAGCTGCAATCAATTGTTGTACTTGAGCTATAGAAAGACCATAACCTTCTAGTTTTTTAGCGTCAATACTCACGCGTATTTCGCGTTTGCGACCACCTATTATATTTACTTGTGCTACTCCTGGAACACGTGATAACTCTGGCTGTATTTTTTTATCTACCAAGTCGTACAATTCTTGTGCCGATAACTTAGAAGTTACTCCAATAGACACAATAGGCAAATCGGAAAGAGAGAATTTACTCAATGATGGCTCTTTAGCATCATCGGGTAAATCAGCTCTTATTGCATTAATTTTGCGCTGTGCCTCATTAAGAGTGTTATCTACATTCGCATCGTTAGTAAGTTGTACTACTACCACCGAAAGACTTTCATACGAATATGATTGTATCTTTTTGATATTTTCCAAAGCCGAAACAGCATCCTCAATTTTCTTTGTCACGGTGCTCTCAATCTCCGAAGGAGAGGCTCCTGCATACACAGTAGAGATCGTAACTACATTCACCTCAAACTTAGGAATGAGTTCGTAGTTCAATAACTTATACGAATAGAAGCCGCCAAGTAGCAACAACAAGAGCATCACAATAAGTACACTGGGACGCTTAATAGAAAGTTTAATTAAATCCATCTTTTGTTTGTTCTAAATCGGGGGCAAAGGTACGATAAAAAACTTAATAAACAAAAAAAGTTTCCATATTTCAGGAAACTTTTATTATAAGTAAGTATTTAAATAATTTATGAGACTTACTGTTTTGGAGGATATTTTTCTAATATTTTATTTACGAAATTATTAATAGCTTCTTCTTTGCGTTCTGTTGTTTGAGGTAGGTTACCTATACCTTTACCTTGCCAAATAAGTTCACGTTTATGAGCGTCTATAATTTCAATATAAAGAGAACCTTCTGTACTTCGAGCTACATTATAGGTTGCGCCTCCCCAAAAAGGTCCCCAACCCATTCCCCAGCCCCAATAGTATGGAGAATTGTTATATACATCTACATTTTCTTGTTCACGTGTAAAGATATTTACTAAAACGTCTGGTTTTTCAGAAAGTGTTATTCCTTTAGAAGTTAAATTACGCTCAATAGCTCGTAGAATACGTTTCTTATCTAAATCTGAGATAGGAACTTTATCAATACCTTCTTTAAAGAAAGCAAATGATTTGTATGCAGAAAAATCGGCCTGTTGGTCATAATCTGTAGCTACATATACACTAGCACAAGAACTAAGAACAACAGCCATAATTAGGAGTATAAAAAAAGTTGTTTTTTTCATATCATAAGTTATTTAAAAAGTTTTGAAATCTTGTTTTATAAGCACAAAATCTATACCGTTTTATATTTTTCTATCCATTAATTGTAGGGCAAAAGTTCTGAGGTATTCTCGTTTATCATCTCCTATAGTTATTTTCTCTAATATCATAAGAGCTTTTTGAGTATAATTTTCTATCAGCTGGCGAACTGCTTTGTCTGCATTTGTTATCTGAAAAATCTCTCTTACTCTTGCTATTTTATTATCAACTTCATTTAAAGCATATGCTCTCAATAGTTCTTCACGTTGTTTTTCATTGCTTAGGGCTAAAGATTTTAAATAGAGTATAGTTTTCTTATTCTCTATAATATCACCTCCTATTTTTTTACCAAATGAAGCATCTCCAAAAGTATCCAAATAATCATCTTGTAACTGAAAAGCTATTCCTAAATTTAAACCGAAATTGTACATATTTATTTGGTTTTCCTTAGTGGTTTCAGAGATAATACTACCCATTTGTAAGGCAGCTCCTATAAGAACTGAAGTTTTGTATGAAATCATTTGCATATATACCTCAATACTTACCTCTTGTAGCTTTTCAAAATCCATATCCATTTGCTGTCCTTCACATACTTTAAGGGCTGTTTCACTTAATGTTTTTACTAATTCTTGAAATATTTTTGAAGGATAATCCTCTAATAATTTATAGGCAATGATAAGCATAGCATCTCCTGAAAGTATACCTACATTTGTATCCCATTTTTGATGTACAGTAGGTTTGCCACGCCTTAGAGAAGCATTATCCATAATATCGTCGTGGATAAGTGAAAAGTTGTGAAAAACCTCTATAGCAGTAGCTGCATTAAGTGCTTTGTGATAGTCTTTACCAAAAATATCGGTTGCAATAAGGGTAAGTATAGGGCGAATACGCTTTCCCCCTAAGTTAAGAATGTACTGAATAGGTTCATAGAGGTGAATAGGCTCTTTGGGAGTAAAAATTTTTTCTATATGCTGTAAAAAAGCTGTTTTATACTCTTCAATGGGAAGCATAATAATTTATTATTAGTTTAGAAAGTTAATACTTGTCTGTTTTTTATCCTTTTCTTAAAAGCTCTATTGCGTGATTACGAGCTGATTCGCCACTATTTTTTCCTTCAAGCATTTCTGAGAGTTCTGAAATGCGTTCCTGTTCGGTAAGCATTTTAAGATGGGTAGTCGTCTTACCAGTTATATCTTCTTTAAACACTTTAAAATGATAAGCACCCTTAGCAGCTATTTGCGGTAAATGAGTAATAGCAAAAACCTGTCTGTTTTTGCTCATTTGTTTCATTATATCTCCCATTTTTTGAGAGATTTCCCCTGATACTCCTGTATCAATTTCGTCGAACATAATAGTAGGGAGTGCTGTATGTGCTGCCATTATTGCTTTTACAGCTAACATTATACGTGATAATTCTCCTCCTGAAGCTACTTTCTTTAATGGTCCAAAATCTCCTCCTTTATTGGCAGAAAATAAAAATGAGAGCTCATCATTTCCGTTATTAAAAAAATGTGAAGTAGATGTTAGCTTGATATCAAAACGCCCATTGGGCATTCCTAATTCGTGCATAAAGCTCTCTAACTGTTTAGTGAGAGTAGGAACTACTTTTTCACGAGTTTTGTGTAACTCAGTTGCTTTTTTAGAAGTTTCTGCTTGATGTTTTGCAACTAACTCTTGTTGTTCTTTAAGGTCGAAATCTGCGCTTTCAGTTTTAGAAACAGCCTTCTCTAAACGTTCTTGAATACTCATCAACTCTTCAACGGTTGTTACTTTGTGCTTTTGTTGAAGTGAGTAGATTTTATTGAGTTGCTTAGATATTTCCTCTAAATTTTCTGGGTCTGTTTCTATGTTTTCATCAATGTCTGCTACATCTCTACTCAAATCTTCTAAATCTAAGAAAGCTGAGTCAATGCGTTCGTATAATTCGCGGTATTGCTGTTTGTATTCTGTAAGATTTGAAAAAGCGCGACGCAGTTCACGCAAATTATTCAAGATACCTATATTCTCATCGTTGAGCAAATATAAACTTTCAGCTACACTTTCTTTTATCTCTTCGATGTTAGAGGCTTCTTCATAGCTTTCTTCCAATTCCTCCAAAATGCCTTCTCCTAAAGTAACCGATTTCAGTTCTTTGAGTTGGTGCAGATTGTAATCGTATTCTTTATTAGCTGTCTGTTGGAAATCTATGAGCTTTTGTAGTTTTTTTTGTTCGTTTTTAAGTAGTACTAAAAGGCGTTGGTATTCCTCTAACAAAGATTTATTCTCAGCCATTGCATCTATAATTTCAAACTGAAAAGCTGTGTCACTTAAAGAAAGTGTCTGATGCTGAGAATGAATATCTACGAGTACTTCACCTAAACGTGAAAGCACGTCTAATGTTACAGGAGAATCATTCACGAAAGCTCGAGATTTTCCCGAAGGAAGAATTTCACGACGTATAATAGTTTGAGGGTCATAATCTATTTCCAGCTCATTAAAGAGAGATTGAAATTCATAATTTTGCAAAGAAAATTCGGCTTCAATTACACATTTTTCATCTTTATTCCTCAAAGCAGACATATCGGCACGTTTCCCCAATACTAAGGAAAGAGCGTCAAGCATTATAGATTTTCCTGAACCTGTTTCGCCTGTGATAATAATAAAGCCTTTAGGGAAGTCAACTTTTAGGTCATCAATTAATGCATAATTTTTTATAGATAGAGTGTTGAGCATATTCCTTATTTTATTTCATTCCACTTAGTTACTTGGGTGGGAGCTAATTTCATTAAGGCTTCTTTTAGCATTTTGGTATTAAAAATCATTCCACCTGAGTAAATAGAGGCAATTTCATCAGTTTTCGCATTAAAAAACAATATCATTGCATAGGAGCTCAACCGTAGGCTCGGTATTTTTTCAAGTAAAATAATAGCATTCTGGATAGCTTCTTTTCCGCCTTTCTCATCGGTGCTCATTATATCTAAGCCCAAACGATGGTATTGGTATAAAGCTTTGTGATAATCAGTGTAATTTTCTGAAATGAGCTCATTTATTAACAAGAATCGGTTGTTTTTACCATTATCTGCCCAACCTGTATAACTACTGTTTTGTGCTATATTAGCAATTTGTTGTGCCTTTAAGAAATAAGGTCTCCCTGCATTTTCAGCAAACGTATCAGCATCGAACCCTAATAGCAAATAGGCATAGTAAGCTATTACCGACGTGAGGTTCGACTCAAAGGCATTTTCATTGAAGGTAAGAGGAGCAAACTCTTGATAGTCAAAAGCTATTTCTTTATCTTGCAAGTTAAATACAGGAGATTGATAAGCGGAATTGTATACAGGACGAGAAGATTGCACCAAAAGACTTGCTTCATAATGCGAATTTTCAAACTTATTAATCACCAGAGTAAAACTACAACGGATACGTTCGTTTTCGCGCACTTTTAAATCTGTCCAACGGGTTTGATTGATAAATTCTTGCAAAGATTTTTCTAAGGTCTTAAAGACTGAGCGATTACTTAAATTTACCTGTTGCGTATTGACCGTTACCACGGCATTCAACTCTTGTGAGAAAGAAAATGAGCTGGCAATTAGGGCTAAAAAGAGTGTTATTTTTCTCATAATAATATGTGTCATATAATTATTTCCTATCTTCCCATTCTAATTAATACGGTATCTCTTCCGTAATTTCAAGACCGTAGCCTGACATTCCTACGTAATTAGAGGCATTTTTAGAGTTGGTAAGTAATCGAAGTTTTCTAATACCTAAATCGTTGAGTATTTGAGCTCCCATCCCAATATCTTTGGTATCTTTACCTACTTGAGGAAGAGGGTGCCCTGTTTGGTGTTCTTTGATTTCGGTAATGTGCTGTAACAACGTTTTCGAATAACCCTCTTTATTAATTACTATCACAGCTCCTTTGCCTTCCTCATTAATTTTTCTGAAAATGCGCTCAAGAGGGTTGTCCTTATCTCCTGCTATAACTTCCAGAATATCATTGCTGATAAACGATGAATGAACGCGCGTAAGCACAGGTTCATCTGCTTTCCAATTGCCTTGTGTAAAGGCTAAGTGTATTTGCTTGTTAGTAGTTTGTTCATAAGCGCGCAAGCGGAATTCTCCATAAGGGGTTTGCAACAAGAAATCTTCTTTCTTTATTACAAGTGTATCTTTGCGCATACGATAAGCAATAAGGTCTTCAATAGAAATGATTTTAAGGTCGAATTTCTTAGCTACTTCCACTAACTGAGGTAATCGTGCCATCGTACCATCTTCATTTAAAATTTCTACTAAAATACCCGCAGGTTTTAGTCCCGCAATACGAGTGAGGTCAATAGCTGCTTCTGTGTGTCCTGTA
This sequence comes from Capnocytophaga sp. oral taxon 380 str. F0488, assembly GCF_000318255.2. Lineage (NCBI taxonomy): Bacteria > Pseudomonadati > Bacteroidota > Flavobacteriia > Flavobacteriales > Flavobacteriaceae > Capnocytophaga > Capnocytophaga sp. oral taxon 380. Next base: position 21,124 of record NZ_KB291170.1, on the reverse strand, counting down.
CGGCGAAGCACTCCGCCTTCTTTAGCGCGTAAAGGGAATATATGTCCAGGACGCCCTAAGTCGAAAGGAGTGGTCTTTGGGTCTACTAATGCTTGAATAGTTTTTGCCCGGTCGAAAGCTGAAATACCGGTAGTGCACCCCTGACCTTTTAAATCTACTGAAACAGTAAACTGAGTTTCGTGTAGTACGGTGTTGTTTTGCACCATCATCGGAAGGTCAAGCTCAGCACAGCGTTTTTCAGTAAGAGGAGCACAGACTAACCCGCGACCGTTGGTAATCATAAAATTAATCATCTCAGGAGTTACCTTTTCAGCAGCAGCAATAAAATCGCCTTCATTTTCGCGGTTTTCATTATCTACTACAATAACGACCTTTCCTTTTTTTATATCTTCAACAGCATCTTCAATGCTGTTTAGTTTGATATTGTTCATCTTTATCAATTGATTTTATACAAAATGAACACGAGTGTATCACTCGTGTTAAAATTATAAATAGTTATTAATCTTCGTTCAACTTAAAAATTAACTGTAATACGAGCGATTTTGGCACTTTCCTCAATATCTCCTTCTGAGATATTATCGGTAAGGTCAAAAGCTGTTTTAAGAGCCGATTTATCAAAAGTAAAGTAGTAATTCTTTCCTTTTGGAGTAACCATTACGCTACTGATAGAGGGCTCAATTTCTAAATCGGGGTATTTGCTCTTTACGTCTTTAAAAGTACTCTGTAACGAAATCCCTTTTTCGGTAGCGTATTTATCGCACAATATTAATACACTTTCTACTATTTTGTCCCCCTTATCATTGGTAGTGGGAGTGATTTCAAGAAGCTCTTTACCTTCTTTGTCTAAAATAGTAATGCGTTCAGCACTTGCATAACGCAACTCTCCTTCCATAGTCGAGTTTACTATGGAGTCTTTAGCAAAGATAGAATCTAACTTTTGTATGGGAGTGTCTTTTTGGAGGACTCCTACACTGTTATTAGTGATGAGGAACTCATTCTTTTTATTGTTACACGCCACAATAGTTAAAAGAACAGTAATGATGATAAAGTATTTTTTCATTATTTCTTGATGATTTTATTTAATATTCCTAAAACACCTCTCACGAACGACGCACTTGTAACCATTTTTATCAAAGGATTAGTACCCGAACGCTTAGTAGTGGTTTTTTGTGTAGTGGGCTTAGGAGTAGAAGCTTTTTCGGCTTCCTTAGCTTCTTTTTGCTTCTCTTCCTCTTTCCGCACGTCCTCTATTTTCTTATTTAAGATTTCATAAGCGCTTTCACGGTCGATAACTTCGTTGTATTTGTGCACTAACTCCGAACGCCCTACCAACGCTTCAATTTCACTATCACTAAGGATATCCATTCTACTCATCGGTGCGCGCATCATTGTGTCTACCAATGGGGTAGGTATTCCTTTTTCGTTCAGTACTGTTACGAGTGCTTCTCCTGTTCCTAAGGAAGTAAGCGTATCGGTAGTGTCGTAAAATTCTGATGAAGGATAATTCTCTGCAATCAGCTTAATGGCTTTACGGTCTTTAGCAGTAAAAGCACGCAGAGCGTGTTGTACCTTCATACCCAGCTGAGAGAGTACCGCATCGGGGATATCGGTAGGGTTTTGAGTACAGAAAATAAGTCCCACACCTTTTGAACGTATGAGCTTTACAATGTTCTCTAATTGGTTGAGAAGCGTTTTGGAAGCCTCATTGAAAATAAGGTGTGCTTCGTCGATAAAGATAACCAACTTAGGTTTCGACATATCGCCTTCTTCGGGGAAAGTAGTGTAAATTTCAGCCAAAAGACTCAACATAAAGGTCGAGAACATCTTAGGACGGTCTTGAATGTCTGTAAGGCGAATGATGTTTACATAACCTTCGCCCTGTGCATTGGTTCTCATTAAGTCAGCTGGTTCAAAACTGCGCTCGCCGAAGAAAAGTTCAGCACCTTGATGCTCTAATTCCACAATTTTACGCAAGATAGCACTTGTTGAGGACTTAGAAACCGCTCCGTACTCTTTCTCAAAGTCGGTCTTTCCTTCATCAGTGGCATATTGAAGTATTTTCTTTAAATCTTTCAGGTCTAACAAGGGTAGTGCGTGGTCATCGCAGTATTTAAAAACTACTGCCAAAACACCTTCTTGCACATCGCTTAGGTCTAAAATGCGTGAAAGTAACACAGAGCCAAATTCTGATACAGTAGCACGCATACGCACACCCTTTTGCTCCGAAATGGTCAGTAGTTCGGTGGGGAATGCCTGTGGTTGAAAGTCTAAGCCTATCTTACCTAAACGCTCTAAGATAAAAGGCTTTACTTCACCAGATTCAGCAATACCACTGAGGTCGCCTTTTAAGTCCATTAGCAATACAGGAACGCCTTTTTTAGAAAGGTTTTCGGCGATAACTTGCAGAGTTTTAGTTTTACCTGTACCCGTAGCTCCTGCGATAAGCCCGTGGCGGTTAAGTGTTTTTAAAGGTAAATTTACCAATACGTTTTCAATAGGTTGCCCTTCGTAGATAGCCCCTCCTAAGGTAATGTAATCACCTTTAAACGAGTATCCAGCGAGCATTGTTTCTTTAAAAGAATCTATTTTAGCCATTTGTTATTAGTTTTAAGCTGTTAGTAGTGTTTTACTTATTCGATAGGTAGTTGGCATTTTCAAGGCACAAAGGTAGAAAAAAAAGTTGAAAACCCAAAATTTATTAGGTAACAAATTTATTTTTAGTGCAATAAAAAGGTTTGTTAATAACCTTATGAGACTTACAGACTAAGAGCAAACAACGGTCTTTCCTTTCGTTTTACGTCGCTTTATTTCCCTCAAAACTACGGTTTTTTATTAACTCTTAACTCCTCATTTTAAATTATTTATATAGCTATTCTATACCAATCGTCCAAGATTCGTGTATAAGCTTCCTATAAGCTCTCTATAAGCTAACTCCGCTTCCTATAAGCTCTCTATAAGCTAACCATACACATTCCCCTCTCTTAACTCCTCATTTTTAACTATTTACACCCCCTTTCTATACCAATCGTCCAAGATTCGTATAATCCTTTTCTATACCAATCGTCCAAGATTCTGCTTCCTATAAGCTCTCTATAAGCTAACCATACACATCTTCCTATAAGCTCTCTATAAGCTAAGCATACCCTCCTAATAACCTTTTTTCACCAAAGTCCCCTTCAATCATCTTCCGAACCTCTCCGTTATCTTTCGTTTCTTCGTGACCCTATCACTAAGCCATCAATCTCCATTTGCTAATTTACTAATTTTTCACATTTGCTAATTCATTTTTTTTTGCATACCTTTGCACTTGTAAGTAGACCGTAAGTTATGCAAATACCTAACACTTTTAACCTTAAAGTTCAAGCTGAAAAATATATTCCTATCCATAGCGAAAAGGAACTCATCAGTGCGTTACAAGAGTATCACAATCCATTTGTTTTAGGGGGTGGAAGCAATATGCTTCTCACTAAAAATATTACGCAACCTGTGTTTCACATTTTGCTTAAAGGCATTAGCACTGTAAAAGAAACTGATGAATACATATGGCTTAAAGCACAAGCAGGAGAGAATTGGCACCAATTTGTGCGTTATACTTTACAACAGGGCTATGGTGGACTTGAAAATCTTTCGCTGATCTACGGCAATGTAGGTACTACTCCTGTACAGAACATAGGGGCTTATGGGGTGGAAATAAAAGATGTGATGGAGAGTTGTGAGACTATTGAGATTCATACACTGCAAAAACGCATATTCACAAATGCAGAATGTGCTTTTGCTTATCGAGAATCTATTTTTAAGGGGAAAGAGAAGGGCAATTACATCATTACTTCGGTTACTTTTAAACTTACTAAAAAGAACCACCAATTGCACACGCAATACGGAGCTATTCAGCAAGTCCTTTCAGAGCGAGGAATTACCAAACCTACCCCCAAAGAGTTGTCCGATGCGATTATTACCATTCGCGAAAGTAAATTGCCTAACCCTAATGTTTTGGGTAATTGTGGCAGTTTCTTTAAAAATCCAATTATTCTAAAAACTGATTACGAAAAACTACAACAGCAATATCCTGAAATTCCTTGTTATCCAGTAAATGAAACCGAAGTGAAAGTGCCAGCAGGTTGGCTTATAGATCGCTCAGGGCTCAAAGGTTATCGGAAAGGAGATGCAGGAGTGCACAAGCATCAAGCATTGGTATTGGTGAATTATGGTGAAGCTACAGGTGAAGAAATTTTAGCGGTGGCTAATTATGTAAAAGCTCAAGTGCAAGAAAAGTTTGGTATTGCCTTGGAGTTTGAAGTGAATATATTTTAATGGATATACTTTATTTACATACAACTCAATTCAACTCTTGATTCACATTATTTCAATATCTTTATCTAAAAAAATAATTATTGATGAAAAAAGAATATCATAAAGAAAAATTACAAACTATTGTACTTTCTAATAAGGGAGGTATGGAAGTAACCGTACTTAATTTTGGTGGTGTGATTAGCTCTATTAAAGTGCCTATAAAGGGGAAAAAAGTAGAGTGTGTATTGGGATTCGACACGTTTGAAGAGTACGTAAGTGAGGCTTACCGCAAAGAGTATCCGTATCTTGGTGCGATTATAGGGCGTAACGCAGGTCGTATAAAGTACGGAAAAGTTATTATCGATGGCAAGGAAGTACAATTGAACTGCAATTTAGGAGAAAATCAAATACACGGAGGCTCAGTAGGCTTTGATAGTGTCTTTTGGGACGTAGTGGCAGTAAATAGGGGAGAAGATAATTCTTCAATAACCCTACAATATGTTTCTAAAGACGGCGAAGAGGGTTACCCAGGTGAGGTAACGGTGCGTGTAACCTATACGCTTACTTCCGATAACCGTTTGCGCATTGATTATCACGGCACTACCGATGCACCTACTATTTTAAATCTCACTCAGCATACGTATTTTAATCTCAATGAAAGCAATACCGATGTGCTTAACAATACCTTACAAATAAAAGCCGATAAGTACGTACCGTTAGAAGAAGGGTTCTTTACTCCTACAGGTGAACGCCCTCCTGTGGCTGGTACACGTTTGGATTACCGAAAAGGGCAAAAGGTATATGCTCATACTGATAATTCGTTTGTACGTGAGATTCCCTCTGAGGAAGTAATGGCTACACTTACTAACGGAGAAGGTTCATTGGCAATGGAAGTGCGTACCAATCACCCTGTGTTACATATCTATGCAGGATATTATTTACCTGAGTTGCAACCACCTCATCGCAAAACTGTAGGGCAAAACAGAGGGATTTGTTTTGAAGCACAAGGTTATGCCGATGCTACTAAACATCCACAGTTCGATAATGTAGTGTTAAGACCTAAAGAAGAATACAATTTCTTTACTGAATTTAAGTTTATACACCTTTCGTAGAAGGAATATAAGATAGATAGAAGCATAAAAAAAAGAGTCTGATATACAGACTCTTTTTTATGCTATTACCATTTAAAAATTAGCTTTTTTGTTCTTTATTGAAGTACACCAAATAGTAATACATTTGTTTTTCTTCGTCCCAACCTTTCTCAATAAACTTATCAGCTGATTCTGGATTGATAAAGTCCATACGTATCTGGATATTAGTGTCTAAATCAATCACATTTTTAATTTTTTTGCGCACATCCGATACAGCCTTATTAACAATCGGGAAGGTTGATACATCTTCTATTTGGTACTTAGGTCCTTTCTCTACTTTGTAGTGCTTAAACTCTGGTATCAATTCAGGATTTTCAAACACTTCATTCATAAACGAGGTTTCTTCAAAATCATCATTCTTAGCGAAGTAATTAATCGCACGGTTCATAAACAAAACCTCTTCTTTTTTATCTTCAGCAGGCAAGATTACATCTTTGGCAAAGTCTTGGCTGAATTTTAAGTACTTTTTAGTATAGAAATTATCGTCTATTAACGCATCGACATTTAGAAAGTTCTCCAACCAATACTTAGTGTCATAACGATTGCTATCGATGGAAAGTATTTTGTATCCGTCCTCTTTATTCACATTAAAGATAATACAACCTTTATCCAATCGGTGAATGTTCACTCCCTCTTGGATAATCATCTCCAACTGGTTAGCCTGTTCTTCAAACTGCAAAAAGCTGTTCCTCATCTCCGATTTGAAGATACCTACTGCTTTTACCTTTTCATTATCTAAATAACTGTCGTGAAGAAGCGCTACATACACCTCTCCGCTTTTGATATGTGGGTGATTAGACTGATTGTACAAGTGTTGCGCAATCTTCTTAGATTGCTCGTGAATAGAGCTCTCGTCCTCAAAAATAGGAGTTACCAGCTGGTAAAGTTCATTGAACTCAACATCGGTATCGTGTACTAAGTGAAAGTAGTTTTCTTCTTTTTCACGGAAAGGTTTAAAGAAGTATTCTTTCAGTAGCCCTATAATCTCATCGTTTAGTGCATATGGTTTTTCTGAAAGGAATAGAGGTTCTCCTTTGCTTAGATTACCTACCCTGTGAATAGAAAGTGTTTCAATGTTTGTTGTATATAAATTTAGCATAGTTACTTGTTATCTGTTACTATTACGTAATTAGTAGTATTCTTCTTCTTCACTGAAACTTCCATAATCGTCTTCGTCGAGGTCAAAATCGTTAAATTCATCTTCAAACTCATCAAAATCATCAGCTACGAATGATTTCTCGGGAGCTTCAGCAGGAATAGAACCGTGAGCGTATATCAAAGCAGGATAAGAGGCGCCTGTTTCTTCTTCATCAATCTCTACTAATTCTACGAAGAACGTCCACATCGACATAAAGTCGTATACGTACAATAGTTTAGGCTCTTCTTCACTTACTACCGATTCGATGGTTGTCTCTTCCATCAAGCGCATTTCTCCACTTTCTGATACATCAAAAAAGGTGATTTCTTCTCCCTGATTCCAATCCTCGTCGGTAAGATAGAAAGAAGCCATTTCGTCACCAGCAAAGCCAAATGATTGGTTGATTACATTGTGTAAATCTTCCAAAGTAGCTTCTCCTTGAATGATAATATCTCTAAAAACGTCTTCTTTAACGTCGAGTATCACTCTGAATTTGTATACCATTTTTAGTTTTTAGTTATTTTAGTTGTTAGTAAAAAACTTTGTCAAAGGTCGTAGCACGACAGGCTGTTAGAGACTTTGACAAAGTTTGTATATCCTTATTTTCTATACTTATTTAGCTATATCTGTAATTTCAATATCGAAAATAAGGTCGCTATTAGGTGGAATCACATCGCCAGCACCTCTTTCGCCATATCCTAAAGCAGCAGGAATAAATACACGTATTTTATCACCTACTTTCATTGTAAGTAAAGCATCTCTGAAGCCTGGTATAAGTTGTGCAGAAGTGTTGTAAGGCATAGGGAAAGCTTGGTATCCTCCTTGTTGTTCACGTAATGAGTCGTACTTACCATAAGCCTCTTCAATTTCTTTTACGTTAGAATCGAAAAGGGTTCCGTTTTTCAAATAACCTGCGTAGTTTACCATTACTTGATGTGTGTGATTAGGTTGTTTGCCTTTGCCATCAACTAACTTAAAGATTTTTACTCCTGAAGGAAGTGCTTTAGCTTGTGGTTCCTGTACTTTTACTTCTTCTAAGAACTTAGCTGCAGCGGCTTTCGTCTTAGCCTCTCTTTCTCGTTCTCTCTTGTTAATTTCTTTGAAGTAATCTTCAAAAACTTTTACAGCATTGAAGTTTTTAGCATCTTTACCATTAGCAATAATAGTAATCTTATTGATTTTGATATCCTTTTCTGGCTTGTCGTTCATTACTGTTTTAGTATTAGCAATAGCATCTATTACTTCTAAACCTTTCACCGTTTCGCCAAATACTGTGTGACGACCATCTAAATGAGGAGTAGGCACTTGGGTAATAAAAAACTGACTGCCATTGGTAGCTGGTCCTGCGTTTGCCATTGACAAGATTCCTTTTTTATCGTGTTTTAAAGTAGGCACTATCTCATCTTCAAATCGGTAACCGGGTTCTCCCATTCCAGTGCCGGTAGGGTCACCTCCTTGTATCATAAAATCCTTGATTACTCGGTGGAAAATTGTTCCGTTGTAAAACGGTTTACCTTTGTATTCAGCTTTTACGAAAGTGTTTTTACCTTCTGCCAAAGTAACAAAGTTGGCTACTGTTACAGGAGTTTCTTTGTAGTTTAGTTTTACAATAATATTTCCTTGAGTAGTTTCGATATCCGCAAATAAGCCATCGCCTAAATCTTTATAGGCTTTCTTTTGCGAATTGCAACTGAAAAATACAAACATTGCAGAAAGCAATGCGATAAAATTGAGTCGTCTCATATATAAAATTAATTAAAATTTCTACTTATTCAGGTTGTGGTTCTATTTTCTCTTTGTTCTTTTCAATTTTAAAAACCTCTATCTTGGCAATAATAGGCTGGTTGAAAGTTATTTTATCTTTATCACCACGATAACCATAGGCTACGCTCGAGGGGAAAAAGAAAACACCACTTTCTTTCTCTTTTAGCAATTTTAGTGCTGAACGCAACCCTTGGAATACCTCTTCTTTATCTACATTATACTTATAATCACCATCAGGTTTCTCTTGGTAGAGTTCGTTACCCCGCAAATCCGAAAGACTGTAATCATAGGTTACGATATCGCCAAACTGTGCTGTGTAGTCAGTATTAGGATTTTGGTTTAGGTAATAGAATTTAAAACCGTGTTGTGAATCTATAAAGGTGTGGAGCGTATCTTTTTTGATAATAGAATCAATAAGAGCTTCTTCTGAAGCTAATAGCGCTTTATTTTTCTTAGCCGATTCCTTTAAAAAGGTACTTGTTTTCTTGGTTACAGGGTGGCGTGCTTGTCGGTCGGCACAGCTTATGAAAACTATGCCAGCAACCATTATTATTGCTATTTTTTTGAGTATATTCATTGTATTTTAAATATTCTTGTGAATAAAATCTGGCAAAACTTGTTTAAAATAAGTTACTGCTTCTTCCATTGTACCGTCAAACCTACCTCCTGCAGCATTGATGTGCCCTCCGCCATTAAAATATTTGCGTGCAAACAGATTTACATCGTTATTATCTTTGGAACGCAACGACATTTTTATAAAATCACCTTCTTGAATGAAGATTACTGCCAGCTTGGTGTTCTTAATGGTAAGCCCATAATTTACGAAACCATCAGTATCTCCTTTTTGGCAGTCGTATTGTTGTAGTTCTTCGGAACTAAGCGTTGTGTAAGCCGTGTCGTACTCTTTTAAATACATCATATTTTTCAGAACTACACTCAGTAATTGCAATTTGTTAAATGAATTATTATCAAACACATTACTGTTAATCTGACTGTTTTTAGCTCCTTTTTCGATAAGAAAAGCAGCTATTTTTAGCGTATTGCTAGTAGTGGTGGGGTATTTAAAATTTCCCGTATCGGTCATTATTCCTGTGTACAAACAAGTAGCTATTTCTCTATCTATTTGGTTTTTATCGCCCATTGCATCAATAAACGAATATACCATTGCGCAGGTAGAGCTGGCATTGGGGTTAGAGAAAGTTATTTTGGCATAAACCTCAGGCGCTTGATGATGGTCAATCATCACAAACGTAGCTGCCGAGCTTTCTAATAAAGGTGTAAGCCCATCAGCGCGTTTAAGCGAATTGAAATCAAGCGTAAAGATGAGCGTAGAGTTTTCTATCTGTTTTTTTGCCTTTTCAGGAGCATTGTCATAGATGAGAATCTCATCGGCTGAGGGTAACCATTTTAAATAATCAGGAAAATCATTGGGCGACACCACCGTTACATCTTGGTGCAATTGCTTTAAATACAAGTATAGTCCCAAGCAACTCCCTATGGCATCTCCATCAGGGCTTTTGTGAGGAATGATACTTATTTTCAGCTGTTTTTTAAGTAGTAGCTTAACGTTTTCTATATCATATATATTCATAGGGTGCAAAAGTACAACATTAATTTGTTCTTAATGTTTTCATATCTGAAAAATTTTAAAATTGAAAAAGAAATGATTAATTTGCAGGACAAAGGTAGTAATTAATTTTTAATGACAAAAAAATAATTTTGTTTTTTAATGGATATTCGTTGATAATGAACTCTTAGCGATAATAAGTAATTATCAGTTGATAGCAACTAGTTCCGCTGGTGTAACAAATAATTATCAATTGATGATAAAGAGGAAACAGAGTAGGGGATAGGATTATTGTAGAATTACAGAAATATTACACGAAGAACTATTGTATAGTATTCTTTCTGCAAAAGCTATATAAAGAGCCCCACCTAATTATTTATTAGATGGGGCTGTTATTATTTGCTTGCGGAGGCTCTCCGCTATTTTACTTCTTCGAAATCTACGTCTTGAACGTTGTCTGTATTGACGTCTTGTGCCCCACCAGTGTTAGGTTGCTCTTGTGTGGTAGAGCTACCACCTCCTTGTTGAGCTTTGTAGATGTCCTCAGAGGCTTGTTGCCAAGCAGTATTAATTTTGCCCAAAGCAGTCTCAATAGAGCTGAGGTCTTTGCTATCGTAAGCTGTTTTAAGTTCGCTAAGAGCAGTCTCGATAGCGCCTTTCTTGTCGGATGGGATTTTATCGCCAAACTCTTTGAGTTGTTTTTCAGTTTGGAATATCATCGCATCAGCTTCGTTGAGCTTATCTACTTTTTCTTTGGCTTTCTTATCAGCTTCGGCATTGGCTTCGGCTTCGCGTTTCATCTTCTCGATATCTTCTTTTGAAAGTCCAGAAGATGCTTCTATACGAATATTGTGAGACTTGCCTGTACCTTTATCAGTTGCCGATACGTTAATAATACCGTTAGCATCGATATCGAAAGTAACCTCAATTTGTGGTACGCCACGTGGGGCAGGCGGAATGTCATCTAAGTGGAAACGACCGATAGTCTTGTTGTCGTTTGCCATAGGTCTTTCACCTTGCAATACGTGAATTTCCACACTCGGCTGATTGTCGGCAGCAGTTGAGAACACTTGCGATTTCTTAGTAGGAATAGTGGTATTGGCTTCTATCAGTTTAGTCATCACACCTCCCATAGTTTCGATACCCAAAGAAAGAGGAGTAACGTCCAAAAGCAATACATCTTTCACATCACCAGTAAGTACGCCTCCTTGAATAGCGGCTCCAATAGCTACTACCTCATCAGGGTTTACGCTCTTATTAGGTTTTTTGCCAAAGAATTTTTCAACGGCTTCTTGTACGGCAGGAATACGAGTAGAACCACCTACTAAGATTACTTCGTTGATATCACTTACGCTGAGACCTGCATTTTCTAACGCTTTTTTGCAAGGTTCAATTGTGCGTTTTACTAGGTCGTCGATGAGTTGTTCAAATTTAGCACGGCTGAGCTTGCGCACCAAGTGTTTAGGACCTGAAGCTGTAGCAGTGATATAAGGCAAGTTGATTTCGGTTTCAGTAGTTGAAGAGAGTTCAATCTTAGCCTTTTCAGCAGCTTCTTTAAGACGTTGCAATGCCATAGGGTCTTTACGAAGGTCGATTTGTTCTTCTTTTTCAAACTCTTCAGCAAGCCAGTTGATAATTTTTTCATCTACATCATCACCTCCTAAGTGGGTATCACCATCAGTAGCGAGTACTTCAAACACGCCGTCGCCAAGTTCCAAGATAGACACATCGTGAGTACCACCACCAAAGTCGAATACAACAATCTTATGGTCGCTATGGTCTTTATCCAAACCATAAGCCAATGCAGCGGCAGTAGGTTCGTTGATGATACGTTCTACTTTCAATCCTGCGATTTCACCTGCTTCTTTAGTAGCTTGACGTTGAGCGTCGTTAAAGTAAGCTGGTACAGTAATTACCGCGCTTGTTACGGGTTGTCCTAAGAAGTCTTCTGCAGTTTTCTTCATTTTTTGAAGAATCATAGCTGAGATTTCTTGTGGAGTATACAAACGTCCGTCTATATCCACACGAGGAGTATCGTTGTCGCCACGTACTACTTTATAAGGTACACGAGCGATTTCTTTTTCCAATTCAGAAAACTTGTTCCCCATAAAACGCTTGATAGAATATACCGTGTTTTTAGGGTTGGTAACTGCCTGACGTTTAGCAGCGTCACCTACTTTTATTTCGCCACCTTCGGTAAAAGCTACCACTGAAGGGGTTGTGCGTTTACCTTCGGCATTGGTAATCACCACGGGGTCATTACCTTCCATTACAGAAACACAAGAGTTTGTGGTTCCTAAGTCAATACCTATAATCTTACTCATATTAATATTATCGTTTTTTTAAGTTCAACATTATTTTTGTAAGTCTTACGCTTACGTAGTTAGTAGCAGTCAATGATTGTGCCAAAGGACTAAAAACTGACAAATTGTCATTTTTAGTCATTAGTTGTTAGCAAGCGACTAACAACTAATTTCTATTTTTTATCTTCTGATGTTTGATTTCTAAATACCAATTGGTTATCAAAAGCATCTAATAAGATGACAGCATCGCGTTGTACTGTGCCACTCAAAATTTCTTTAGAAAGCTTGTTAAGCACTTCTTTCTGAATGATACGTTTCACTGGACGAGCACCAAACTGAGGGTCAAAACCTTTTTGTGCTAAGTAATCAATAGCCTCATCGGTAGCATCGAGCAAGATACCTTCTTTGGCAACCATACGGAACACTGATTGCAATTGCAAACGCACAATGCTACGGATATCCTTGGCGTTGAGCGGTGTGAACATTATAATGTCGTCTATACGGTTCAAAAACTCAGGGCGTACAGTTTGTTTGAGGAGTTGTAACACCTCGTCACGTGACTCGTCGATAGCGCGCTCGGTATCCTTAGGATATTTTTCAAAAGTTTCCTGAATGATATGGCTACCCATATTAGAGGTCATAATGATAATCGTATTCTTAAAGTCGGCAGTACGACCTTTATTGTCAGTAAGACGACCTTCGTCGAGTACTTGCAACAAGATGTTGAATGTATCGGGGTGAGCTTTTTCAATTTCATCCAAAAGGATTACAGAATACGGACGGCGACGCACAGCTTCAGTAAGTTGACCACCTTCGTCATATCCTACATATCCTGGAGGCGCACCTACCAATCGGCTCACAGCGTGTTTCTCTTGGTATTCGCTCATATCTATACGCGTCATTGCATTTTCATCGTCGAATAGATACTCGGCTAAGGCTTTGGCAAGTTCGGTTTTACCTACCCCCGTAGTTCCTAAGAAAAGGAAAGAACCTATAGGACGACGTGGGTCTTGCAAACCAGCACGACTACGACGTATGGCATCGGAAACTGCCTCGATGGCTTCTTCTTGACCTACTACACGACGGTGCAATTCTTTTTCTAAGTTTAAGAGTTTTTCGCGTTCGCCTTGTAACATTTTAGCTACAGGTATACCTGTCCATTTTGCTACTACTTCAGCGATGTCTTCGGCGGTTACTTCTTCTTTTACAAGAGCATTTTCGTGTGATTTGCTGTCTAAATTCTTTTGCAATTCTACTAACTTGTCTTCCGCTTCTTTGATTTTTCCATAGCGCAATTCGGCTACTTTACCATAGTCGCCTTCACGTTCAGCTCTATCGGCTTCCAAACGGTATTTCTCAATAGCTTCCTTAGTAGTTTGCACTTCATCAATTACGCTTTTTTCACTCTGCCATTTAGCATTGATAGCGTTACGTTCTTCTTTAAGATTTGCCAAATCTACATATAGCATTTTGAGCTTATCTTCGTCTTTCTCACGTTTGATAGCCTCAATTTCTATTTCGAGTTGCATTATCTTGCGGTCGAGTACGTCTAACTCTTCGGGTTTAGAATTGATTTCCATACGGAGCTTGGCAGCAGCCTCGTCCATTAGGTCTATTGCCTTATCGGGCAAAAAACGATTAGTGATATAGCGTTCAGAAAGCTCTACTGCCGCGATAATCGCCTCGTCTTTGATACGCACTTTGTGGTGGGTTTCGTACTTTTCTTTGATACCTCGAAGGATAGAAATTGCACTTTCGGTATCAGGTTCGTCTACCATTACCTTTTGAAAACGACGTTCGAGAGCTTTGTCTTTTTCAAAGTACTTTTGGTACTCATCGAGAGTAGTGGCACCAATGGCACGGAGTTCACCACGAGCTAAGGCAGGTTTTAAAATATTAGCAGCGTCCATAGCACCTTCGCCTCCTCCTGCTCCCACAAGGGTGTGGATTTCATCTATAAACAGAATGATATTGCCATCGGATGAGGTTACCTCTTTCACTACCGATTTGAGTCGTTCTTCAAACTCACCTTTATACTTCGCACCTGCGATAAGAGCCCCCATATCGAGGGAGTAAATTACCTTGTCTTTTAGGTTTTCGGGCACGTCACCTTTTACAATACGGTGCGCTAAGCCTTCGGCTATAGCCGTTTTACCTACCCCAGGTTCACCCACCAACATAGGGTTGTTCTTGGTACGACGTGAAAGAATTTGCAATACACGACGTATTTCCTCATCACGACCAATCACAGGGTCGAGTTTCCCACTATCGGCTAACTGATTGAGGTTTTTGGCGTATTTGTTGAGCGAATTGTAAGTATCTTCAGCTGAAGCCGAAGTTACGCGTTCGCCTTTGCGCAATTCTTGAATGGCTTTCTCCAACTCTTTTTCACTCACGCCTTGGTTTTTGAGGGCTTGGGCGATTTTACTGTTTGATTTGAAGATAGCCAATATAAGGTGTTCTAAGGATACATATTCGTCGTTCCATTTTTTAGCGATGTTAGCAGCTTCGTTGAGCATAGTGTTTGCTTCGCGTGAGAGCCCCATATCGCCACCGCTGACTTTGGCAAAGCCTTGCAAAGCAGTTTCTAACTGTTTATTTAATTGCTCGCGGTTGATATTCAATTTTTTGAATAGGAAAGGCAATACGTTCTCATCTACCTGCTCAATTGCTTTGAAGAAATGTTCGTTTTGCAATTCCTGGTGCCCATACTGTTGGGCTATTTGCTGAGCGGTTTGTACCGCTTCTTGCGCTTTGATAGTAAAGTTATTAAAATTCATATATTTTCAATTTAGTGTGTTCAACATTTTATGATTTGTTCACTCCCAATAGGGCAAGAGTTGTGCCAACAGCTTTTAACTGACAAAAAGACAGTTTTTTAAAAGAATTTTTATACCAAATAGAATATTAAATAGGAATCTAAAAATAATTAACAATCTGATTATTATTTAATAATAACTACTTGATAAGAAATGTGTAACAAGTGACAAAATGTCGGTGACTAATTGAATCTCTGTTCATTAACGGGTAGGTGCTGATACCTATCTATTTTTGAAGCTAAAAAGTAATAGTGCATCTGCTCCAAAACACTTACCGAAAATATGGGGAGGAATGAAAACAGTTACTTGGCAGGTTGGAGGTTTCGGAAGATAACGGAGGGATTCGGAAGAGAAAATTTAGGTAAAAGGTAAAAAACAAGAGGTAAAGTAGCTGTTGAGAGGGTGGAGTCTTAGCTTATAGAGAGCTTATAGGAAGCTTATACGAATCTTGGAAGATAGATATAGAAAGGGTATATAAGTAGTTAATAATGAGGGGTTAAGAATGAGTAGAAAAAAGAGATTTAAGCAGATTTAAAGTAGAATAAAAACGAAAATAAGAGAAAGAAGTAATCTTTTTAAAAGGAGATTGTGGCGATACAAAAATGTGAGATGAGCAAAGGTAAATAGAAAAATAAACATTCTTCAAGAGAAAAAAGTATAGATAGCTATTAGACTAAAAGACAAGGCTTACTAGAAGAAAGCGCAAAGACAAATTTAATACCACAATACCCAAAATACTAATAATACCAAATTAATGACGAGTTGCGAATGGCGAATGACAAGGTTGCAGGGAAGTAGCACGGGGAAACAAAATATAAAGCCTTTATATTGTGAATTGATATTTTTTTGTACCTTTGCACCAAAATATAGACAAAATGAAAGTAGCTGTGGTAATGGGAAGCAAGAGTGATTTGCCTGTGATGCAGGACGCTATTGATATTCTCAAGTCCTTTGGTATCACAACTGTGGTAGACATCGTATCGGCGCATCGCACGCCTGAAAAGCTGATGGAGTTCAGTCAGAACGCTCATAAAAAAGGTATTCAGGTAATTATTGCGGGAGCGGGAGGTGCAGCTCATTTACCTGGTATGGTCGCCTCGATGTCGCCTTTGCCTGTGATAGGTGTGCCGGTGAAAAGCAGTAACTCTATTGACGGTTGGGATTCTATCCTTTCTATCTTACAAATGCCTGGCGGAGTGCCTGTGGCTACCGTAGCTTTAAATGCTGCTAAGAACGCAGGTTTATTAGCCGTGCAAATATTGGCAAGTGCCGACGCTGAGCTCTTGCAAAAAATGATTGATTATAAAGAAAATTTGAAACAAGCGGTGCTTACTGCCGCAGCAACCCTCGACGATGAATAAAGATACTTTTCAAGGCTCACGTCTTTTATTATTAGACTTTGGCTCGCAATACACCCAACTTATTGCACGCCGTGTGCGCGAATTGAACGTGTATTGCGAAATGCACCCCTACAACCATTTGCCTGAGAACTTAGAAGACTTTTCGGCAGTGATACTCTCAGGTTCGCCTTATTCGGTGCGTAGTGCAGAAGCCTTACACCCAGACCTATCAGCACTGAAAGGTAAAATGCCCCTTTTGGCAGTATGTTACGGAGCACAGTATTTGGCACACTTTGGCGGTGGTGAAGTAGCCCCTTCGAACATACGAGAGTACGGGCGTGCTCACCTCACCTATATTAAGCCTAATGAACCTCTTTTTGAAGGGATTGCAGAAGGAAGTGTAGTATGGATGAGCCATAGTGACACTATCAAACAATTGCCTACTGGGGCGGTTTGTTTGGCGAGCACTCCTGATGTGGTGAACGCGGCTTATCGCATAGAAGGAGAAGAAACCTACGCGATTCAGTTTCACCCCGAAGTGACCCACTCAGCCGATGGAATGAAGCTATTAGCTAACTTTCTTTTCAAAATAGCGAAACTTACCCCTAATTGGACGTCCGACAACTTTGTAGAGATGACGGTTGCCCAGCTAAAAGCACAAGTGGGTAATGAGAAAGTGATATTAGGCTTATCGGGAGGAGTAGACTCTACGGTAGCTGCTGTATTACTTAACAAAGCGATTGGCAAGCAATTACATTGTATTTTTGTAAATAATGGACTCTTGCGCAAGAACGAGTTCGAAAACGTACTGAAACAATATGAGGGTATGGGACTGAATGTGAAGGGTGTAGATGCCTCAGCGCGTTTCCTTACTGCCTTAGCAGGCAAAACCGACCCCGAGGAAAAACGCAAAACCATAGGGCGCGTTTTTATTGAAGTGTTTGATGATGAGGCTCATAAAATTACCGATGCTCAATGGTTGGCGCAAGGTACTATCTATCCTGACGTGATTGAATCACTATCAGTAAAGGGACCTTCGGCGACTATCAAATCACATCATAACGTAGGAGGCTTACCCGACTATATGAAATTGAAAGTAGTAGAGCCTTTGCGTATGCTCTTCAAAGATGAAGTACGCAGAGTAGGACGCAGTTTGGGCATCAGTGATGAACTATTAGGCAGACACCCTTTTCCAGGACCTGGATTGGCTATCCGCATTTTGGGAGATATCACTGCCGAAAAGGTAGCTATTTTGCAAGAAGTAGATGCCATATTCATCAATGCATTGAAAGAAAATAACCTATACGACAAAGTGTGGCAAGCAGGGGCTATCTTACTGCCTATCAACAGTGTGGGAGTAATGGGAGACGAACGCACCTACGAACGTGTAGTAGCCTTGCGCGCCGTGGAAAGCATAGACGGTATGACGGCAGATTGGGTAGACTTACCTTATAAATTTCTGCAAAAAGTGTCTAACGATATTATCAATAAGGTGAAAGGCGTAAACCGTGTGGTGTACGATATCAGCAGTAAACCGCCTGCCACGATAGAATGGGAATAGACAAGTAACAATTTAGAATTATCAATTAACACTAAAAAATTAAATCATAAGACAATATTATGAAACAACTTTTTACATTAGCTTTGTTATTGTGCTTAGGAGTTGCCTATGCACAACCGCAAACGTACACAGCAAATAACTATGAAAGTATTGAAAATATAGCTAAAACCTATCGCTTTTCGCCTGCTGACATCTTAAAACTCAACCCAGGGCTTAAAGATGGAGTACAAAAGGGAATGACCATTAATATTCCTATCAGTAAAGTGAAGCATTACAACACCCAACGTCCTGTAGGGTTTACGACTCACTTGGTAAAAGGAGGTGAGACTTTCTTTGGTCTGTCGCAAAAATACAACATCACTATTGATGATTTAAAGCGCTATAATTTAGACCTCTATATAAGAGAGTTACAAGAGGGTGAGCGCATTACTATTCCGCTATTTAGCAAAACAGCTGAAATGGTACAAAAAAGTGTACAAGGACAAAAACGGTACGTAGTAAAACCACAAGAAACACTTTGGCGCATCGCTAAAAATCACAATGTGAGTGTAGAGGAATTGGAAAAGCTGAACAAAAACGAAAAAGGTTTCAACCCTAATAGTATAAGAGAAGGGCAAGAAATCTGGGTGCCAGCCTCTTCTACTGATAGTACAGAGCCTGAACCACCAGCTCGTCCTAATACTAAGAAAGAAGTGGTGCTTTACCTTGTAGAGAGAGGGGAAGGATTTTACAGCTTAGAACGCAAGTTCGGTTTATCGGAAGCTGAGCTTGTAAAACTAAATCCTAGTCTTAAAGATGGATTGAAAAGCGATGCACAAATATGGATACCCAAAGAGAATTATGAACAATATAAAAGTGCTTCACTGAATAATACAGCAAACTACAACTTTCAGAATTCTAACAATACCTTGCGTTCAGCATCTTCACCAGCCAATGTGAAGGAGATATCTTATATTTTACCTTTTAAACTATCGGATGTTAGCACTGGACAAATTGCTATTATAAAATCTCGACTTACAGAAAATAAACTAACTCCTGTGGCTACCGATTTCTATTCAGGAGCCCTAATAGCTTTGGACTCCCTTCAAAAAATGGGATATAAGTTTAAAGTGAATGTATACGATAGTGAAGGTGACTTAAAGAAGATAGCTTCTAATGCCTCAGTACAGAACTCACAAGTGGTAATAGGTCCTTTTACCACCAAATCGTTTAATACTTTAGCGTCATTGGTTACAAGTAATAATACTATATTATTAGCCCCCTTATCTAATAAGAATATAACTCTCAATCCTAATGTGTATCAGACCTTACCGAACGATGAGGTGTTGCAAACGCAAATGATTGACTATCTGAACAAAAACTATTCAGATGAGAATATGATTATCTTAGCTGATAGCAAGAATAGTTCTTTGCGTGAGAAATTAGAGCGTTCATTCCCTAATGCTAAGGTAGTAACCGAAATGTCGGCTAATGGATTTGTTAATGCTCTAAACTACAACAAGGAAAATGTGGTATTATTACAGTCGAATGATATAGGTTACGTGTCGATGGCGGTGCGTTTGTTGCACAATGCGCTTAAATCTAAAAGGAACAACACTTTCCCTAAGATTATGTTGGCGACTGTGGATAGAGGTTCAGTATACGATTCTAATAATCTTTCTAATAACCAGCTATCCGATTTGCGTTTTACTTATCCTACTGTAAATAAATATTCTAATGGTACAGATAGTTTTTCTGCGCGATATTTAAAGACTTATGGTATTCTACCTAATAAGTATGCTATTCGTGGATTTGACCTTACTATGGATGCTGTATTGCGTTTGGGAGTATCGGGCAATCTTACCAGTGCCAATACACGTATAGGAGAGACTTCTTACTTAGAGAATAAATTTGCTTACCTAAAAAATTTCTATAAAGGTGGTGGCTATGAAAACCAAGGCGTATATATTGTACAGTATGACAATATGGAAGTAAAAGAATTAAAATAAAACTAAATTGTAATTAAAATGAGAGTAGCAGTAGTAGGCGTTACCGGAATGGTAGGTAACGTGATGTTAGAAGTGCTTGCAGAACACAAATTTCCTGTAACCGAATTAATTCCCGTAGCATCAGAGAAGTCAGTAGGGAAGAAAATTACTTTTCAAGGAACTGAATATACTGTGATAGGCTTACAACAAGCCGTATCGCTCAAACCCGATTTAGCTCTTTTTTCAGCAGGAGCTACCGTCTCTAAAGAATGGGCACCTAAGTTTGCCCAAGTAGGGACAACAGTGGTAGATAACTCATCGGCGTGGCGTATGGACGACACTAAAAAATTGGTAATTCCTGAAATCAATGCCGATGTGCTTACGAAAGACGATAAGATTATTGCAAACCCTAATTGTTCTACGATACAGATGCTCGTAGCTTTAGCCCCTTTACAAAAGAAATACGGTATCAAGCGTGTGGTAGTTTCTACTTACCAGTCGATTACAGGAACAGGAGTGAAAGCCGTACGTCAGTTAGAAAACGAATACAAAGGAGAAAAAGGCGAGATGGCTTATCATTACCCAATACACCGCAATGCGATTCCTCACTGTGACGTGTTTGAAGATAATGGTTATACCAAGGAAGAAATGAAATTGGTACGTGAAACTAAAAAGATACTCCGAGACGACAGTATTGCAGTAACGGCTACAGCGGTGCGCATACCGGTAGTAGGCGGACATAGTGAAGCGGTGAATGTAGAATTGAAAAAGGATTTTAATATTGATGAAGTGCGTGCGCTCTTAGCACAATCACCTGGAATTAAGGTACAGGATAATACTGATACGAATACTTACCCTATGCCACTGTACGCTCACGGCAAAGATGACGTATTTGTAGGACGTATCCGTCGCGATGAGTCGCAACCTAATACTCTTAACTTATGGGTAGTAGCTGATAACCTGCGCAAAGGAGCTGCTACTAATACCATACAGATTGCTGAGTATCTCATCGCACATAAACTGTTGTAGTAATGATGTATTTGAAAAGTATTAATGCTTAGAAAATATTAAAAAGTGTTACATTGATAATAAGAAAATAAAATATATAAAATTTTACAAATCTTATAATCAACCACTTACTAAAACACATAAAACTTTTTCAAAAAAAATTGTATAAAAATTTTGTAGGTAAATAAAAAGGTTATACCTTTGCACCCGCAAAAG
>NZ_KB291169.1:0-9392 GCF_000318255.2 Capnocytophaga sp. oral taxon 380 str. F0488 | reverse complement strand
TAGGCCATAGGCACTAGGGGGGAGTATGACGGAAGGGAGAAGGGGTAATTAGAGAATTAGCAAATTAGAAAATTAGCAAGGGAGAGCACGAGCTAAAAGCTCGCGCCAGTGGAGGGGAAGAAATGACGAATGACAAGAGACGAATGACGGAGGTAATGTGAGGTTATAGTGCGACGAGCTGATGGGAAATTAGTGGATTAGTAAATTTGAAAATGAGAAAATTAGTAGCTTGCAAAAATTGATAAATACGATAAAAAATAATTATACAATGAGAAAAGTTTTATTATTAGCTTTGGCAATGATTGCTTTAATGGGCTGTCGGAAGAGTGATGATGACAACAACGGTAATTCTACCGCTGATTATGAGCTCAGTGCTGATGGGCGTACGCTTATCAAATGGAAAAACGCGAATACTACGGTGCTTGATATGCAAGCTGATGAGAAGCTCAGAAATGTGAATACTATCGGGAAAGAGGCTTTTAAAGAACATCAGAACCTCCAATCGATTACATTTCCGAATAACTTGAAGGAGATAGAAGAGAGTGCTTTTGAAGATGCAAACCTCAGCGGTGAGGTTGTCTTTAACACGAAAGCTACCGTTGATTTTGGCGAAAAGTGCTTCTACCACACTCATCTGAAAAAGATAACATTCCCCGATATGAGTGTGTTAGGTATCAATTCTTTTTCAGTTTGTAGGGATTTAAAAGAGGTTACTTTTAACAAAATAAAGAAATTAGGTGATTTTGCGCTGAGAGATTGCAATGCTGCCTCGCTTACCTTCGAGGGGACAGGGCTTACTGAAATAGGGCACGGGGCTTTTGTGGGGATGTGGAAGCTAAAAGAGGTTACTTTACCTGAGACGCTCACTAGAATAGAATCAGATGCTTTTTGGCAATGCATAGTGCTGAAAAAGATTACTATTAAAGCGGTAAATCCACCTGCCTTGCATATAAATAGTATTTTTGGCACTAACGATAAAAGTGTGATACCTACTATTTATGTGCCTAAGGGTTCGGTAGAACAATACAAAAAAGCGACAGGCTGGAAAGATTTTGCAGAGAAGATTCAGGCAATTAATTAAATTAAAGAATGAGAAAATTAGGAAATTTGAAAATGAGAAAAGTTTTATTATTAGCTTTGACGATGGTTGCTTTGGTGAGCTGTCGGAAGAGTGATGATGACAACAACGGTAACTCTACCGCTGATTATGAGCTCAGCGCTGATGGGCGTACACTCATAAAATGGAAGAATGCGAATACTACAGTGCTTGATATGCAAGCTGATGAGAAGCTCAGAAATGTGAATACTATCGGGAAAGAGGCTTTTAAAGAACATCAGAACTTACAGTCGATTACTTTCCCTAACAACCTCAAAGAAATAGAAGAAAGTGCTTTTGAAGAAGCTAGCCTTAGTGGTACCGTTACCTTCAATACCAATGCTACAGTAGTTTTTGGCGATAAAGCTTTCTTCAAAACAAAAATTAGAAAACTCTCCCTTCCTAATGTAAAAAGACTGCCCTATAGCGTATTGTCAATGTCTTATAATCTCGAAGAATTACACTTCAATAAAGTAGAAATATTAGGATTTGGCGCTATTGGGTGGAATTATCTAAAAGAAATTAACTTAGAAAATACTGGACTCACTGATATAGAAACTGTGGGAATTTCGGGGTGTACGGAGATGAAGAGTGTTGTCTTGCCTGCAACACTGAAGACTATAGGGTATGATGCTTTTTGGTATTGCCAACAGCTTAAAACAGTAACGATTAATGCTGTAAACCCTCCTGCCTTAGTAAATAACCCGTTTAGGACTACTCGTATAGAAAAGATATACGTACCTAAAGCCTCGGTAGAGCAATACAAAAGAGCTACTTTCTGGAGTGCTTTTTCTGATAAGATTCAAGCAAAACCATAAGTGTGAGCCACACGGGTAGGTGTGAGCCACACAGGCGATTAATAGGGGTACAATTATACTATATTGAAGAGACATTAATTATTAACACTATTTGAAAATTATGAACTTTATCACAGCACGTGAGCACCTCAAGAGTGTGCTCCTCCCTACACACCTTATTTATAGTCCGCTCTTCTCAGAAGAATCTGGCAACAAAATCTACATCAAGCCCGAAAACCTTCAAAAGACAGGAGCTTTTAAGATTCGTGGCGCTTATAACAAAATCCTTAAACTCACCGAGGAAGAGAAAAAAAGAGGAGTTATTGCTTCTTCAGCAGGAAACCACGCACAAGGCGTTGCCTACGCAGCACGTGAATTGGGTATCAAAGCCGTGATTGTAATGCCTAAAACTACGCCTCTTATCAAAGTGCAATCTACCAAAAAGTACGGTGCTGAAGTAGTGCTTTACGGCGATGTATACGACGATGCTTACCAAAAAGCGAAAGAGCTGGAAGAGAAAGAAGGCTACGTGTTTGTACACCCTTTTAACGACCCTGATGTGTTGGAAGGACAAGGTACTATTGCCTTAGAGATATTGGAAGAACTGCCTAACACCGATGTGATAGTTGTACCTATAGGCGGTGGTGGGCTTATCTCGGGGATTGCTTGCGCTGCTAAACAGCTCAAACCCGATATTAAGATTGTAGGTGTAGAACCCTCAGGAGCTGCTTCGGCAACTGAAGCACTGAAGAAGAATAAGCTTGTTAGCCTACCCGAAGCCAATACCATTGCTGATGGAACTGCCGTAAAACGGATAGGAGAGCTAAATTTTGAGTATATCAAGAAGTATGTAGACGAGGTGGTAACCGTAGATGACTATGAACTTACGGAAGTTTTCTTGCTATTGGCAGAAAAGCACAAGCTTATCGCTGAGAACTCAGGCGTATTACCTTTGGCAGCACTCAAAAAACTCACCGACCGCGGTAAGAACGTTGTGCCTGTAGTAAGTGGGGGCAATATAGATGTGCTAATGATATCTTCGATGATAGGCAAGGGATTGGTGAGCAGAGACCGTATTTTCAACTTCTCGGTAAGCATTCCTGACCGCCCTGGTGAACTCGCTAAGATTACTCAAATTATTGCAGAAGTGGGAGCTAATGTAATTAAACTCGCCCACAACCAGTTTAAGAACCTCTCACGCTTCCGCGATAAAGAAGTGCTTATTACGGTAGAGACCAACGGTACCGACCATATCCAGCAGTTGGTAAGAGCTTTTAAAGATAAAGGGTACGAAATTACCGCTAAGTAGTTGTTAATAGGACAAACGCTTTTAGATTAAAAACGTAAATTCGATGTAAGAAAAATGACATTGATGTAAGAAAAATGACATTAAAGTTATATGTCTAAATAAGTAGCTTCGCTACTTTAAAATCTCGCACAGATTACACAGATTACACGGATTTAGATATCGACAGATTTCAATATTATGGAACAAAATCCACAGATTGGTAGCTTCGCCATTAGATTTCACAGATTATAACGTAAAGCACAACTGTAAATCACTTTTATATGAGCTGACGTTAAAAAAGACTTTGCCAAAGGGTCGTAGCACGACAGGCTATTAACCCCTTGGCAAAGTCTTTTTATTTTCTGTTAAGCTATACGACTTATTGACTTCAGACTTTTCTCAAAGAGAATTCTGCTTTATATTCTTTGCCGTTTTCTTCTATGAGTACATAGCCTTTGGGCAGGTCTTTTAATAAATAGTCGTATTCACTATCAGATAGTCTACGTGTACTTACTGCTGCTGGATATCTAGTCATATTTTCTATTTTCAGATTAGGAAATACAATAGCTTTTATAGAAGCATTACCTATTTCTTCATTAAAGAAAATATTAATTTGTTTAGCGAAAAAAGAGGCGTCTTTGTCTATAAGCTCAGCAGTGCCTTTAACTTTCAAACGTGGAGGAGTTTCAGGAACAACTTTTTGAACGGTAATTTCTTGACCAAAAACCTCTGATTTCAGGTGTATTTGAGAGGATAATACTACCTTATAAGTACCTGACTCTACATTATTATCTATTTTAAAAGTTGCGGTGGTACCTCGGTGATTATAAGTACTTAAAGTTGCTTTTGTTTCTCCGTTTTTAATTAAAAGCAACTCGCAATATCTGTAATTAGTATTAAAACCTACGCTCATATAGGTAAAGTTTTCTCCTGTTATGGTTAATTCATCACCTGTTTTTAGGGTAGTTGTAGAGAGAGATTTGATTACTGGGGCATAGGTAGGCACTATGTTTATCGCTTGTCCGTCGCTGTTTACAAAAGGAAGTACTTGCTCTTTAGCACCCCCTTTTACTACAAACTTAAAGTCATTACCTCCGCTGAAAGCTCCCGCAGGTGTATTGAACATCTTAAATTCGAGATTGTAACCAGACATTTCTGCAACTGTAAGCTGGTAATCTTGTCCGTTTTTACGTAGGTAATAGGTGTATTTCTTTAAGGCTTCAGCATTAGCGTATACTAGCACTTTAAAGATTTGCAAGTTGGTAGTTGCTAATGTTTGTACAGGACCTTCAAAAAGATTAATATCTAAAACATCTAAAACAATCTCACTACTATCTAAGGTAAAAACACCACTTTCCACTTCTTCTTTGTCGAAGGTTGCTTTAAAGCGATATTGACCGTTTTTATAAGTTGCAGGCAAGACCACATATACACGTCTTTCTTTTTTGTCTATCTTTTGTACTTTGAGGTCGTAAGAGAGCGCGCTTCTGTATTTAAGGAGCTTTACTTTTATTTGCTCTTTTTTGACGGGTAATGTATTTACCTCGAAGAAAATCACCTCGCCTCCTGCTTTGTTTACCGTATATTCATTAGGAACGAACCCAATTTCTATTGGGCCTTGCGGTTGTTCGGTTTTTTCGGTGGTAACCAGTACTTTGTAGGTTTTAGTACTTTTGTTTTCGGCGGTTACAGTGTAGGTTACTTCCTTAGAGAAGTTTTGAGCTACCCCTGTATTAGGGCTTACGGTTGCGCCCTTAGAAACCGTGATGGTAGGAGTAAGGGTGGCAACATCGGTGTCTTCAGGTAATTGGGCGGTGATAGTGGTATTGCTGATAGTACCACTATAAGTGTTACCCTCTACGGTAAAGACAAACGAAAGAATGTCTTTTTCAGTGCTCAGTGGGAGCGTTTCATCATTGTCTTTCTTGCACGCAAAAGCGATGAGCAAGATGCATAAAACGTACAATTTTTTCATTGTAGATAAATTTTTTTGAATTGCTTGCTATTAGAAAGTGCAAAGATAAGACGTAATTAGCAAATGAGCAAATAAGGGAATGAGAAAATGAGGCACTACATCTCTCCTCGTTTCATCTTTTCGAGATTAGCTTTTACCTCTTGGCGTTGGGACTCAAATTCATCATTAGTTTTTGAAAGGAGTTTTACGGCTTTTTCTTCGAGCTTAATAGCTTCTTGTTTTTCACCGCGTATGTACAAGAGGTGAGCGAGGGTATCTAAGTAATAAGGATTTTCGGGTTCTAACTGTACTGCCGAGCTTGCCCACTGATAGGGTTCTGCTAATTTAGCAGGGTCGTTTTTATGTTCTTCGTACACTTTCCAAGCGATGTTATTGGCGCGGTTAGCAAAGCGCATTTTGTAATACTTCCAACTGTTTTCTTCATCGCCTTCGGAAAAAGCCTTATCGAGTGCTGCAATGAGATTACTATCTCTTTTCAATAGGCTTTTATAGTATTCGCCGAAATAAGCACTGGCTTCTTCTACGTTGTTTTCATAGAGAAAATCGATGTAATCATCAGCGGTAAGTACGTTCTTTTTGATACCTTCGATATAAACGGCTTTTACAGGTTCAAAAAGCGTTTTGTCGTTGAATACAAGGCGGTCAAGAAGAGTACTGAAGTGTCCATAGTTTGCTTCTATTACGCCTTTCTCTAAGCGTTGTTGATAGTCTGTATAGTCATCGTTTTTAGGAATGAGTTTTTCGTTATGTGCTTTAATTTCCTCGCTGAACTTCACCAAATAAGCGATTGCTTCTACATCAGCAGGAGAAGCGGACTTTTCGGCATTGAAAATTCGGTAATAATAATCACTATCATTGCTATTAAGAGCGAGCAAGAAAGCATATGCGGAATCGAGTTTGCTATCGTTTTTATGAGCGTTTATGATGCGCTGCCATTGGGTAGTTACTTGCTCAGGGGTAAGTTGCATTTGGTAGATGCCTTTGGGGTTTTTAAAATCGGAGAAGTAATCTTCTTGCTCTTGCGCTATATAGTCGAAGGCTTCTTCCTCATTAGCATCGCCTGTTTTTTGCACGGGACGATTTTTAGCTAACAAATACACACGCTGACTATCTTTTTTGAGGAAAGTGGTAAAAATAGCTTGTAGGTCTTTTACAGAGAGTTTAGGGTTACCCAAAGCTTTGTCGAGCGCACGAGCCATTGCTATCGTACCGAACTGCTGTCCGTAAGAATCACTCGTTACAATTTCGTCATTGGCAACCTCTTCGATAGTAGAGGGCTGATTGTAAAGCAGATTACCGGCTACGTCAAGCACAGCCATTTGGTTACCTGTAGGTACGCCTTTGGTTTTGAGGGTTTTCATATCTTTGGTAGTAGCCAAATAAAGTTCATACGGATAGCTTTTATATTGTTCGTTATCATTAAATTGATAGCCATTGCTCCCGCCTTCTTCTTTATATTTGGCAAAAAGGGTAGCGAATTGTTGTTGAGCCTCCTTGTTATTGGGTTGTTGGAAGACTATTACCAAACGGCTATATTTATCGGCTGAAGCAAGGGCAGTTTTCAAGTTCTTGGGCAGTGAAATATCTGCTTGGCTTTTCTGCTTAGCTCTTTTTTCAGGATTATATTCGGGGATATCCTGTTCTTCCTCAAAAGCGATGAGATATTTCCAATTCTTTACATTTTCCTTATTGCTACGGGCTACTTTTGCTGGATTAGGAGTGCTTGCCTTGTTACTGAACAGAATTGCGTTATCGGAATCGCCTTCGGTAAGAGAAATCGTTCCTTTATCGGGGTTGTAAGTGCCTTTTAAATTAAGCATATTATTGGTTCCTAAAAATTCTACTTCCACGGCATTGGTTGTCTTTCCGATAGGATATTTCTCAATAATTACTTCTTTAGATTTATTGTTGAAAGCTACTGAATGGGCA
Organism: Capnocytophaga sp. oral taxon 380 str. F0488; assembly: GCF_000318255.2. NCBI lineage: Bacteria > Pseudomonadati > Bacteroidota > Flavobacteriia > Flavobacteriales > Flavobacteriaceae > Capnocytophaga > Capnocytophaga sp. oral taxon 380. Next base: position 2,307 of record NZ_KB291169.1, on the reverse strand, counting down.
TTCACTAAGTAAAGGTTTTCAGTACGTGGCACTTCAAAACTTTCTAATACGTAGTAACCAACTCCATTGCTGTCTTTTGTTTTTTCTACATTTTCCAATGAAGTGATTTTGTTATGTACACACACATATTCCACTTCACCTTTGTTGTTTTCGTAGCCTACATATAAGAAATGTGGGTCGCCAAAGAGCCCTGTTCCTATTTTAAAGGTAATTTGCAACTGAGAGCTATTGCTCTGTTTCTTCTCAACCAAAAAAGACGATGCATCGGAAGAGAACTCTATTTTTTTATCCTTTAAGGTATAGTTGCCCGAAGCGCCTACCAATTCGTAAGTATTGTTATTACCTATCCTAAGCTCCAAAGCATTGCCAAGAGAGCTAGCATTGTAAGAGCCAGCAGGAATAGGGTTTTGGGCTATGAGTGATAGCGGAAATAGTGCTAATAGGGGAAGTGCCTTCATTTGAGTAAAAAATTAAAAGTTAAAAAGCTGAGACTTTTGTAGCAAAAAGTGAGCCAGATCATTCAGTATACTTTTTGATAAGGCGAATCATTAAGTCGCTGAGTTTTTCGACTTGATACTCCCCTACACTGGGTTCCAAATGGGCGTTACCTATACCGCTGTCGTCGGTGATAAAGACATAGGTACCATTGGTATATATTGCCATAAAACGCATTAAGAACTCGGTGGGCTTATCGATACCACTGGCTACGATAGGAATGAGTTTGATACCTTTCTCGGCAGCGGTTTTAACTGATGCTTGTACGCTTTTGAGTATCTTATCTTCGTGATGTGGAGGAGCATCGAGTACTAAAAAGGCAATACGTGTGCGTGCCTCGCCGTCCCATTGGAGTTTGTTGAGCTGGTTGAGGGCTGTGTGGACTGCTTCGGGGAAGTCGCCACCACCATCAGCTTTTTGGCTATTAATAAACTGAATGGTTTTATTGATATCCTTAGTAAAATCGGAATGTTTGACTACATACTCATCGCCTTCGTCGCGATAAAAGACCGTAGCGGTGCTTATTTCGAGGTTTTTATTTCCTTCTTCTACCTTACTGATTACGTTCTTCAAGTCCATTTTTAGAAACTCTAACTCATCGCTCATTGAGCCCGTAGCATCTACCATAAAGGCAATTTGTACTTCGCTTGATGCTTTTTTTACTTCATTTTTAAGCGCAATACGGTTGAGTGTACTTTCGCTAATTGCTTTTTCTGTGCTCACCCATTGGTCGTTTACTTTTAGGCGCAAATGCTCGGTGTTAAGCTCTTTTTCTTTTTGGAAGGCACTCACCCATAGTTCAGCTTTACCCGTGTTATCGGTTTTAGCTGTCCATAGCAGGGTATTGTTGCGATAGAGCGCAACGGTAACATTCACAGCAGGCTTACCATTAGCGGTTACAAGTACCGCTATACGGTGATTGGTGTACATTTGCCAATGTTCGGGGAAAGAAGCAAATTCATTTTTATTGAGCGTTTTTTGGTAAAAATCCCAACTATTGATGTCGTTCCACTCGCCGGCAGTTACCAAGCCGGACTGAGGTTGGGGGTCGCTTTCGGGGCGACGTTTGCGGTGCTTAGGTTCAGTGCGTTTCGCTGGTTTGCTGGTTGCTACATCTTTTGCTACTGACATTTTAGCTGACATCGTACTTTCGTCACTTCTACTAACATCGCCTGTTATTTTAGAGGATTTTCTCTTAGCGCTCTTTTCGCCGTAACCAACTACGGCTATCTCGGCTAATTCACCGCTACTTTCTTCTCGGTAATCAGTGGCAGAGCTTTCATATGGGTATTCGGTGGTACTGCTTCCACGATCAACGGGTTTATAAGCGTTTCGGTTGCCACAAGCTCCTATGAGTAGGGCAAGGCATAACAATAAAAAATAAGATATGTTTTTCATTTTGGGATATAGTTTTTGTGTTTCTAAGAGAAAGTATACGAAAATAATGCCAAATTAGTACAATGATGCCGGAAATGTGGATAAAAAAAAAGATTATTAGTAGGCAAGAGCTAGAATAAAGCCCCCGACCCCCCGAAGGGGGACAAGCCACAAATAGGGTTACTTGTTTGAAAAGAAACATTCTCTTGTTACATATCTAGCTGTGAGTCCTCGTTGGCTAACTTCAAAAGGGGAATGTAGTGACAGTCATTTCTTCCCTTTTTCCGTCATACTTCCTCCTATTGCCTATGCCCTAAGGCCTAGTTCCTGTTCTTTTTTCTTTCGCCTCGAAACCCTCTTTTTGCCATTTTTTGCACCGCTGTATTATACTATTAATCAATTTTTTACACACCCTTTCTATACCAATCGTCCAAG
>NZ_KB291168.1:320-29179 GCF_000318255.2 Capnocytophaga sp. oral taxon 380 str. F0488 | reverse complement strand
GGAGACTTCTCCCAAGGAGAGGGGGTGTAGGGACGGAAAAGGGAAGAAATGACGAGGGACGAATAACGAGGGGAATATGAGGTTGTGGCACGAGACGCGGTATAACTTTGGCAAAGTATAGGACAAAAAAGATTCGCAAACCAATTCTGATAGGCTATAAAATAGGTTTGTTGTGATGTTCTAATTGTTCTACACGTTCGGTTAGGAACTGAACATTGGCTTCTAAATCGGCGATTTTTTGGTACTCAGGGATAGGGTCGAGGAACTCGAAAGAGAGGTGCATTTTACATTCCCATACTTCTTTAATATCTTCAGCTCTAACAGTAATATGTGGGTAGTCGCGATTATCGGATTTGCAATACAGACTGCCATACTTTCTTATTTTGTTTAAAACCCGTTTTACAATCACTCCGTCGCGCTCTGTAACTACTACGCACACCCTGTTATCTGAGAGCCACTCCCAATTTTCGACGAATTGCCCTACCACATAACTGCCGTCTTGCAGGGTGGGGAACATAGAGAGTCCGTTTACTTGAAACATTCTGAAAGTGCCGTTTCGCATTTCGGGGAGGTTGTACATAGGGAGTTCTTTTATGTATTCGGGGTCTTCATAACCATTGAGATAGCCCGCTTGAGCGTATATAGGCACTAAGGGTATGGGGTTAAAAAGCTCATCTTCTTCAACCACTACCACCTTGGGAGTTAAATCTCTTCCTTCTACTTTTAAAGGTTTGATAATTTCTACACGAGGAGTTTCGACAATCTCCTTGTTTTTTAACATAGGGCCTTTACCTGTGAGCAACCATTCGTAATTTACTTCGAAAGTAGTAACAATTTTTTCTAAAACATTAAATTTAGGTTCTGTTCCAGCTATGTAATTTCTAATATTTGCTTCATTAACCCCTAATTTATTTGCAAAATCACTATTATTACCGTTGGAAAAATGGTCTACTAGTTCTTTTATACGAAAATTAATTGTACTCATAATCAATAATTTAAAAAATAACACGAAAAATAATTCGAAAAAAATTTGCGTATATCGAAAATTTATTCGAATTTTGCACCGTAAAACAAAATGAATAGAATAATGAGCAAAAGTACAAAAATTTTATGGATAATCGACCTTATGGTAGTAGAAAAATTAGCAAATTAGTAAAATTAGCAAATTTGAAAATTAGAAAATGAGAGAAGCGTACGAAATTATATTTTTAATGAAGAACACCTAAAAGGTAGAAATTAAAAACAAATTAGTTTCAAAAAAAAATCAGGGCTTTGCCTTGTAGAGAGGCAATTAAACGTAAGAAGACGTAAGAATTTTAAGGGATTATTAAAAAGAAATCCTGTAAAGTCGGCAAGTTAGTGTTGCTGAGAATGTGACGATTGATTATTAGGGTTATAAATTGAATTAATATTAAAAATTAAAAACAATGAGAATACATTTAAATGAAGTCAGTGACTATGAGTATGTACAGCGCAAGCTCCGCGAGCAAGCGGTTGTGTTGTTAGAAAAAGCCAAAAGTTATCATCAGCCTGTGCGCTATTTGCCCAGAAGAATTAGTGGGCATAAGGTGAACTGGTGGAGTGAGCTGAAAAAATATGGACGGCTTGTAGTGAATAGGGATTAGGTTTCAGGCATCAGGTTTCAGGCATTAGAGAAAGCGATGCAAAAGTGGATAGTAAAGTGAAAAATAACAAATAACAAAAAAAAATTACAATGAATAGATTTTTAGAATATACCCAAGCGCTTGCTCTTGATAGTTTTTTGCAGGTGCTTACTTTTGAGGAACGACTACAAACCTCACAATACCGCGCGGGACGTACGAACGAGGTACCTGCTCGTGTGCAAGAACTACAAACGTGGGTGGAACAGAACGGTTGGCGTGCCCCTATCTTTAAATACGACGAAGAGCGACACCTGCTTTGGTTGGACGAGCAAAGGGAGTGGCAACCAGTAAGAAAGCATCCGCTTTATAAGGTAAAAGATAAAAGGTAAAGGTAAAAGGTAAAGCCAGCGATGGGCTCACAGCTGGGTATGTGAGTAAAAGGTAAAGCCTGTGATGGGCTAAAGGTAGGGTAGAGGGGAGAATTTTAGAATTAGTAATACCAATCAAGGGTTGGATTAACAAATTGATTATGAACCTCTCTCTATTTACATTTAAAATTAACGATTAAAAAACAATACAAAAATGGCAAGAACAAAAAGAATAATCCCTACTGGGGTAACTAAAACACAAATGGAGAATGCTTTTTCTACTTATGCAAAGGCAGAGGCGCGAATGACTAAAATAAATGCGTTGATAGAGAAGCAAATTGCAACTATACGCAATAAATACACGAATGAATTGGCGACTCTTAAAGAAATAAAAGACACCAATTTTGATGTGTTACAAGCCTATGCATTAGCAAATAAAGACAGTTTATTTGTCAAGAAGAAATCACTTGACAGTTTGCACGGTACCATAGGGTTCCGCACAGGTACGCCGAAACTGAAAACGCTAAAAGGTTTTACGTGGAATACGGTAACAAACCTGCTGAAAGAATTTTTACCTGCTTATGTGCGCATAGCCGAAGAACCAGCTAAAGATAAGCTACTTGCCGAACGCAACAATGAGCAAATAGCTGACTTCTTTCCAAAAATAGGAGTAGTGGTAACTCAAGATGAGACTTTTTTTGTGGAAGTGAAGGGGGAGCTTAGGTAATAGGTCCCAGGCCCCAGGCAAAAGGGAGTGAGATGCAAAGGTGAAAAAAAAACTTTGGTAGAGTTATTCTTGACTCTACCAAAGTTGGTAAGAAGTTTAACATTAAAAAAATGAAACATATGAAATGTGATAATACACAACAGCGCAAAGAGCGCTTGCAAAAACGCAATGAAAAAGTGCGTCAACTTTTTGAAGAACTGAGTGCCAAGCACCCTCAGTGGAAGGTAGATGCTCTTGTAGAGGAGGTGGCGAACATTATGTTTTTATCACCTCGTACTATTGTAGCAATACTTTCTTTTCAGGGCGGTTATGGCGAAAGATAGTCCCCACAAAGGGGGAGCTATTATTCTATCAGCAGTGAGCCCTGAGGGGTAAGGGTTACGTTTTTCACGGGTATACCGTCGTACTCCAATTGCTTTTTTACCTCAATAAGCATTTCGGTATAAAGGTCGTCGGCGAGCATTTGGGCAATACCCACACCCACTTCGGGGTGCTCTTTCCACTGTCCTTTTTCGGCAGTAAGAATAGCTTTTTGATGTTGGGGCTCAGATAAGCCTACTTGAAAATCACCTTCAGCAAGGTGCAAATCGTTTTTGATTAAGAGTAAATCTTTCATTTTACACATTTGTTATTTGTTGATGGTGCAAAGGTCGTACATATAGATGAGGTAAGGAAAAAGACGTTCAACGCTTGTACCAAATTAGTACAATGGTTGGGGAAAATAAGTACAAGGCTTGTTTGCCGATTTTCAGAACTGAAAAAACCGCCGGAATTTTGCACCGTAAAACAAACGATAGAAGTGCACTTACAATTAAAATAATGTATAACAAAAAAAATTAAAGAAATGGGAAAAAGTAAATCAAACTATGCCATTACAGGGCTTAGTGGTAAAGTAGGGAAAGTGTTTGTATTTCGCCAACGCGGAGGAGAAACTATTGTCGCTACCCCTCCTTCACACACCAAAGCTCCCAGTGCCTCTCAGAAAGCACAACAAGAGAGATTTATACGCGCTTCGGCATATGCCAAAAACGCTTTGCAAGACCCTTCGCTAAAAGAGGATTATACAGCAGAGGCTAAAAAGCGCAGGAATGTATCGGCTTATAATATGGCGATGACTGACTATTTGCGCGCTCCTAAAATTGCTCATATAGACCATTCAGGCTATACAGGTAGTGCCACAGGAGAGAAAATAATGATAGAGGCGGGCGATGCTTTTAAGGTCGTAGCTGTGAAAGTGCGTATTGAAGACCACGATGCTACTCTTGTGGAAGAAGGTAGCGCAACTCTTGTACAGGGCAAATGGGTGTACACCACTACGGTTACTAATCCTTCGCTTACAGGTGATAAAATAATAGTAACCGCTACTGACCGCCCTGGTAACAATTCTAAAAAAGAGGAAAGCCTTTAACGATTGATAGTTAATAGAGAACCATTGTTTTTAGCTATTTTGCCTTTTTATTAGTAGAGTTACAATTAAGGATATAATAAGGGAGGGGTAGGGGGACATTTATTAAATAATTAACAAAAACACATAATTAAAAAATGGGATTACCAAAAGTATTATTTAACATTGCCAAGGATGGTATGAACCGTACAGGCAATAACATTCAAAAAGTTACTGGTCTTATTATTACAGGTAGTGGAGTAGCCAGTAAGGTAGAACTCGGGAAATCGTACCAAGTATTTTCCTTAAACGAAGCCGTAGCGTTGGGTATTTCGGAGGCTGAAAATGCTTTTGCTTACAAGCATATTAAAGCATTTTACGACCAAGCTCCTACGGGTACACCTCTGTGGGTAATGCTCGTATCGGACGCTACAACTATGACTGCAATGCTTGACAAAGACGGTGCTTTTGCTCCAACTCTCATAGCTGATGCCAAAGGTGCTATTAGGGTATTGGGTGTGGTGAAAAAAGCAACTGGTAGCGAAACTATTGCTGCGGGCTTAGACACTGATGTACAAACAGCCGTAGTGAAAGCGCAAGCTATTGCTGAGCACTTTGAAAAGAAGTATATGCCTTTTAGAGTAGTGGTATCGGGCAACAGCTGGAACGGCAAAGTAGCTGACCTTACTAATTTTTCGGAAAACGAACTCAACAAAGTGGCTTGCTTTATCGGTAATGACGATAAGGAGAAAGAAGCATCAGTAGGTTTGTTTTTAGGAAAAATGAGTGCTATACCCGTACAGCGCAAAATTCACCGTGTGAAGGACGGTAGTGTATTGCCATTGGTGGCTTATTTTACTGACGGAACTACTATTGACAGCAAAGCTGACCAGTGGGACGCCTTAGACGACAAAGGCTATATTTTCTTTCGTACCTTCGTAGGGCGTTCAGGCTACTATTTTTCAGGAGATAATACGCTTACCAAACCTACTGATGATTTTAAGAGTCTCAGTAGCGGATTGGTAATGGACAAGGCGTTACTTCTTGCTTATGGGGCTTTGGTAGAGGAATTAAGCGATGAGGTGTTACTTTCAGAAGAGGGAAGCATTCACCCTGCTATTATCAAGAGTTGGCAGACCAAGTTGGAGAACACTTTGCAAAGCGAAATGGTTTCGAAAGGAGAGCTATCGGCAGTGAACATCAATATAGACCCTGAACAGAAGGTGTTGCAAACAGGTAAAGTGGTAGTAGGGCTAAAACTCCTTCCTGTGGGTTATGCTGATTTTATTGAGGTGAATATTGGTTTTACCACAAAGAAAGAAGAAAATTAGGTGTGAGGTCGTAGCACGACAGGCAGAGAATTAGTAAATTAGTCGTAGCACGACAGGCAGAGAATTAGCAAATTAGTCGTAGCACGACGGGCAGAAAATTAGCAAATTAATAAATTAGTAGATTAATAAATTAGAAAAAAAAATGGGAACATTTAGTAGTAAACAGTATGCGTGGAGCGATATTTCGATTGCCTTTGGAGGACGTATTATTGCCGGGGTGACAGAAGTAGAATACACTGAGAAAAAAGAGAAATCGGCGCTTTACGGACGTGGGAGTAAACCTTTGAGCATTGTAAGAGGTAATCACAGTTTTGAGGGAAAGTTGAGCATTTGGCAAAGTGAATTGGAAGCAATGACGCGTGATGCCAAAAACAACGACATTTTGAACCTTAACTTCGACTTGGTTGTTGCTTACGTGCCCTCAGAAGGTGGACAAATAGTAACCGATATTCTCAAGAATGTGGAATTTACCGAAGTGAAAAAGGCAATGAAGCAGGGAGATAAAAATATGGTTGTAGAGCTTCCTATTATCTTCACTGATGTAAAACGCCAATCGTAGGTGTGAGCCACAGTCGTAGCACAACAGGCAAGTGAGAGCCACACAGGCGGGGAAATTAGAAATTAGCAAATTGATAAAAAATGGACGTAACAAAAGAACAAATCAAACAATGGAAAGCGAAGTACAAAGAAGTATTTGTATTGCGAGTAGATGACAAAGTAGCATACTTGAGAACGCCTGACCGCGCTACCCTGAGTTATGCTTCGACATTGGCAACGAAAGACCCGATGAAGTTTAATGAGGCTATCCTTACTAACTGTTGGTTGGGAGGAGATGAAGAGATTAAAACTGATGATGCACTTTTCCTTTCGGCAAGCAGTAAGCTTGGCGAATTGATACAGATTAAAGAAGCTACCTTGGAAAAGCTTTAAGCAGTGCGGAAATTGACGAGCCTCGGGATTGGTTGCGTATTACCAATGCCTCACTGCGTTACTATATGCACATTGCCAATCCCGATGCCCTCAATGATACTGAGTGGGCTATGCGAGTGAAAGAACTGGAATGGATTCGCCAAAAGGAGAGTGAATCGTATGGAGAATAAAAAAGTAAAGAAAAAAGTTTATAAATGGCAGAAAATCCAAAAAACACGATATCTTCTTTCTTTGATCAGACTAAAAGGTTAAAGGAGGTGGTTAATAACATTATAGACCCTATCTCGTCTTTACAGAAAATATTTAAGCAAGGTTTTACGGCAGACACCCAAAAGATGAGTCTGGCTACTTTTGTGCAAGGTAATATGCAAAAGGCACAAGAAATACATCAGAATCTCACACAATACAGTGGGCAAACGGCTTATGAAGTACCATCGCTTGTGAAGGCTCAAGAGAGTTTAATGGGAGCAGGGTTGGTTCCTGAAGGAGCATTAGGAATGCTCAAACAAATAGGAGATATTGCCTTGGGGGATAGCAAAAAGATAGAAACCTTGGCTACTGCCTTTGCCAAAGTGACCACACAAGGGAAATTGCAAGAAGCTACACTCACACAGATGCAACAGGCAGGATTTAATCCTTTGCAAGTGATAAGTGAGCGGACGGGCGAGACTATGACCTCTCTGCAAGAGCGAATGGACAAAGGAGGAATTTCGGCAAGAGAGTTGGCTGAGGCTTTCCGATGGGCAACTGATGCACAAGGAGATTTTTATCAAGGAGCTGAGAATGTGAACAGCACTCTACAAGGCAGGTTTACAGTTTTAATGGCTTCGATAGAATCTATAGCTGTAAAAGTATATGAGGTTATAAGTCCGTTGCTGATTCCGTTGGTAGCACTTTCTACGATGGTATTTGGAGCTTTGAATGAAGGATTGAGTTGGTTTATTCAAAAACTTCAAGAGGGGAACCCCATAATCCTTGGTATTGCAGGAGTGTTAGGAGTATTTATTACAGCTATCACATTGCATAACACTTATATGGCTATTGCTGCGGCGTGGCAGAACCGACTATCGTGGGCAGTGATTAAAACGAACTTAGCTTTTTTAGCTAATCCTATTGTATTGATTATAGCAGGCATCGTGGCACTTATTGCTATCATCACTTATTGTATTGTAGGCGTGAGCGGTTGGGGTAAAGCGTGGGATAACACTGTGCAAGGAATGAAATACTTGTGGGAAGCCTTTATTCTCACCTACAAAGCTCATTGGAATACGGCGGTCAATGCTTTTATGGCAGGTATAGACCTCTGTAAGTTGGCTTGGTATAAGTTTAAAGAGGCTGTAGGTTTGGGAGATAGTAAAGAGAACCAAGCGATGATAAGCCAAATACAAAACGACTTGCAAGAACGTGCTAAATCGGTAGCAGAAGGCTATAAAAAAGCAGGTGAGGCAGGAGCTAAAGCAAAAGAATATTTTGGTAAAGCGTGGAACTCTTTGGAGTTTAAGAGCCTTTCGAGTGTGAAAGACGGGCTAATGGGCAAGTTAGGCATAGGACAAACGGGACAAAAAACAAGTCCGTTAGCAACACCTATTGCCAGCACACCTTTTTCAGAGATGGGTAATAAAACCAAAGATAATATTGTAACAGGAGGTACCCGTCAAACGCATATCAACATACAGATAGGCAACTTGGGCACGGATACCAAAGTGTACGTATCATCGGTACGGGAAGGAGTGGAAAACTTTGGGGCGCAACTGAAAGAAGAGCTTTTGAGAATTGTGAACAGTGTAAACCAAATGCAAACAGTGTAATTTATGGAATTTGATATAAAAGAACTCACCGCACGGGCTTTTTTGGACTATGTAGGTCCAGCTTTCCCGCAGTGGTGGGCAAACAATAAAACGAAATTTGTACTGCCGAGTTTGTCTAACATTAGTGAGGCACGCAGTAATGGCAGTCAGTATTTTATGACGTTAAAAGTGGCTGATAAATCGGGGGAGCAAACGGTTTTCCCCAATGAGCCTTTGGTGAGTTTTTCGCTTACTAAAACCATTGTAGAAACGGCAACGGTAGGCAAACAACGCAAAGGTAAGGTGAAGGAATATATCACTACTGAAGATTGGCAAATTACCATAAGAGGACTGTGTGTAGATCCCAAAAATCCCGATCAATATCCTACGGCACAAGTACAAAGCCTTAACAAATTGTTTGAAAAGAATGAGAGTTTGGAAGTGATAGGCAATAAGCTCTTTACTCTTTTTGACATTGGTAACATCGTGCTCAAAGATATTAGCTTTGAGGAAATGGAAGGCAAAGAAGGTATACAGAAGTACACCATTAAAGCTGTATCGGATATGGACTTTTATGCGGAATTAGACGAGAAACGAACCCAACTTAACAAGATATACTAATGTTTGTACTACAAGCGATTATAAAAATAGGTGATTACACTTTTAGAGCAGTACACAACGTTAAAATCACCAAATCGGTAGACGAATTGGCGGACACCTGTACGATTGAACTGCCAACCCATTTTAAAGTAGCCAAAGGGGGCGAAAGCCTTTATACTGAAAAGGCTATCAAGGTGGGTGACAAAGTGAGTGTTACCCTTGCCTATGAGGGTGTGTATAGCGGAGTGGAGTTTGAAGGCTATGTAAAGAAGGTTAAACCGAGCATTCCTGTAAGCATAGAATGTGAAGACGCTATGTACTTACTTAGACGTAAAAATATCAGCAAGTCGTGGCAAAAAACAACACTTAGAGAAGTATTGCAGGAAGTTGTGAAGGACACGCCTATTGTGCTGGCGGACAATATTCCAGAAATGCAGTTAGACCAGTGGATTATTCGCAATGCGAACGGTACGCAGGTATTGGAGAAGTTGAAAGAAGAGTTTAGGCTAAGCGTTTTTATCAATGATGAAGGCAAGCTGTACGCAGGACTTTCGGAGCTTACCAATATAGGGAAAACAGCGCGTTATGACCTCAATTACAACATTGTTGCTAATGATTTGGAGTATAGGACTAAGGAGGAACGCAAACTGAAAGTACGTTACACTTATATCGACAAAAATAACAAAAAGAAGACAGTGGAAGAGGGAGATCCTGATGGTGAGCTAAGAACCTTTTATACTTCGGTAGTGAGTGAGGAACCTAAGCTACGAGAAATGGCAAGAGCCGAGATGGAAAGGCTGAAATACGATGGCTTTGACGGCTCTATAACGAGTTTCTTGGTCCCTTTTGCGACGAGAGGTATGCAAGCTCATATGATAGATAATGAATTGAAAGAGATAGACGAACGTTACTTTATTAAGAAAGTAGAAATTACCTTCGGACGTAATGGCGCACGTCGACAAGTAACCATAGGAGCAAAATTATGAGTATAGACAGAGAATTAGCAGAAGGGCTTAGGCAGATAGGAAGACGCAAAACACCTACCATAGCGGTAGAAGTGGTATCGGTAGACAAAGAAAAGGGCACGTGTGAGGTGAAGGACGACGAGCTACAATATACCGTGCGCTTAGCTTCAGTGATTAACGATAATGCTGAGCGGTTTTATCTTTTCCCCAAGGAGGGGAGCAGTGTGTTGATAGCTTCGATTGGGGAAGACGAGAACCGCTACTACGTGGTGGCTTATAGTGAGATAGAAAGCGTGAGCTTACGTATAGAAGAAACACAGCTTACAATAGACAAAGCAGGCTTGCACTTGCAACGCGGGGAAGTGGATTTAAGAAGTCTTTTAAACGAGCTTCTAACGGAACTTAAAAACGCGGTGATACAAACACCTTCGGGTATAGGAAATTTTTCTCCGAACAACGTGATGAAGTTTGAGGAGATTAATAATAAGATAAACGAATTATTACAGTAATCAGTAGTTAGTAGTCAGTTGCAAGTACTTGCAACTGACTACTAAAAACTAAGCACTAAACTTATGGCATTAGATAAACAAGCACTAAAAGCAGGGATTATAAGCCTGCAACAAGAAATGCTTACTAAAACAGAAGCAGGAATGGAAGAATATGCCGAACGACTTGCCTCTCTCATTGAAGCTTATGTAAAGAGTGGAGAGGTAATAGTGCAAACAGGCATACCTGTACTGGCAGGCACTTATACAGGAGTTACTACTGGTATGGGAAAAGGAACGATTAATTAGTAGATTAGTAAATTATTATAATAACACAATGGGAATAATCATAGAAGGACTTAAAGAGCATTTTGTATCGTTTATAGGAATGGTACTATCGGGAGTAGCGGGTTGGTTCTTTGGTAGACCCAAGCAACGTATGGAACTACAGACCAGCGAACTTGAGAATGTGGATAAAGCCGTGAAAATCTATCGAGAAATGATAGAAGATTTAGGGGCTAAATACGCAAGTGCTATTGAGGAACTCAAAAAAGCAAATCAGCGTATTAAAGATTTAGAAAACTCTGTTGAAGGGCTATTAACTGAATTAAAGAAATACAAGCAATTAAATGGAAAATCAAAAGAATAATGCAAGTAGTAGTTTTACATAATCAGAGTCTTTTAGACCTTGCTTTACAGCACACAGGGACTATTGAAAGCATCTTTGAATTGGCAATGCTCAACAATTTGAGTATTACCGATGATGTGGTAGCAGGAAAAGTATTAACAATACCTACAGAATCATTCACTAATAATGATATTTTGACCTACTACATCGCAAAGAAGATACAGCCTGCAACTGCTTTTACGCAAGAGGACAAAATAATAAGCGAGCGCCAGGAAGGTATTAGCATATGGGCGATAAACTTAGATTTTGTCGTGAGCCACGACGGACAGTAATTATTCACTTTTCACTATTTACGAAATTATGGCACGTACAATACAAGAAATACAACAGATTATCTATAATGCGAAAGAGCGAGAAGAAGCTCTAAACGTACTTAACTCAAACTCAAGAGTAGCTATATGGCGACTGTGGGTTTATATTATCTCGGTAGCTATTTGGAGCTTAGAAAAGTTATTCGACTTACATAGGACAGATATTGATAAACGCCTTACTGAATTAAAACCTCATACTGCACGGTGGTATAGAAGTAAAGCACTTGCCTTTCAGTATGGTTTTGACCTCTTACCCGACAGCGATAAGTTTAACAACAAAGATAAGACAAAGGAGCAGGTAGAGGCGAGTAAGATTATAAAATACTCGGCAGTGGTGGAGAGTAATGACGGTAGGTTGATAGTAAAGATAGCCACTGAAAACGGGGGACGATTACAGCCTATTACAGCAGATGAACAAAATGCCTTTAGCGGTTATTTATCAGAAATTAAAGATGCTGGAGTACGCACTACGGTTATTAATTATCTGCCTGATAAGCTTGTTCTGAACCTTGATGTGTATTACGACCCGTTAGTATTGGATAGTAATGGAAGCGATGTGCTTTACGGCAAACGCCCTATACAAGAAGCCATAGAGGGTTATCTTAAAAACTTACCTTTTAGCGGTGAACTTATTGTAGCGCACCTTGTAGACGCTTTGCAACAAGCCAATGGGGTGAAAATACCTCACTTAAAAGAACTCAAAACCGCGTGGATAGACCCCGAGACCAAAGGCTATGGAGCATTACAAAACATAGGAGTTACCCAAATACCGCAAAGTGGTTACTTTGAGGTAGACTGGAATGCTTCACAAATAAAATACATCACAAAATGATATTTAATTTCAAAATAGAAAAATTGGTCATTCTACTTATACCTTCTTTTTTGCGAAAGGCAAGAATGGTAGGATGGATAAGAACGCTTAGTGCTCCTATCAGTCAGTTGTATTATGACTTTATTCAGAAGAGATATTTGGATATTAAGAAACTTGGACTGAATGGGCAAGTGTGTTACTTACGCAAAGCGCTAAATGATGCATTCGACATTGAGCAACGGCGCATACGCATATGGGACGGCAATCAGTACAAAGGACAGTATCTTTATACTGAAGGAGAACAAAAACCGAAGTTTTTAGGGACTATGTATTTACATCGTGAGGTAGATTACAGCGATACAGGAGTAGACTTTATCGTAAAAATACCTTTGGAGATATGGGAGGCGAAGAAGATTCCTACAAGTGAAATGGGTAAATACCGTTTCTTTGAGATAGAAGCCCTAATAGACTTTTACAAATTAGCAAGCAAACGATATATTATAGAAGTATAGAATATTATGAACAGTATTAATGTAAACCAAACGGGAGGTTTCCCACTAACTACCGATGTATTAAGTTATATGCAGAATGCTTATAAGATATTCAATGCAATGAGTGGTATCTCGGGGGATTTAGTTATTCTTTCGGGGTGTGAAATAGTAGGCAACACAGTGTCAGACGGAGTAGTAGCTATTGAAGGAGAGATATATCCTTTTCAAGGTACGACACTTGGCTCTCACGTGTTTATTAAGGAAGTGAACACTTCTAAAATTTTTGAAGACGGCTCACAGAAAACAGTACTTGTGGAAAGAGTAGCTACTTTTGGCAGTAGTACAAAGAGTTATCCGTGGGCGAACTTTAAGCGGGTATTAAATAACAGACAAATAGAGGAGAAATCTTTTACAGAAGAGACCTCTTTATTGAAACGCTTGGAAAAATTGGAGGAACGTGTGAAGAAAACAGTACCTTTGGGATTGGTGGCTATTTGGGGAAAACCAGCTAATATTCCTCTACCAGAAGGCTGGCGAGAGTATGAACCTTTACGAGGACGTATGGCTGTGGGCTATGATCCCAATGGTAACAGTAGCTACCGATTAGAACAAATATTATTTGCAGGAGGTGAATTGGAGCATACCCTTACAGTTGCAGAAATGCCCAAACTGACGATACCTTATAAAGATATATATTATTCTGAAAATGGAGGGACAGTTTATATTCACGGGGGTATTGGTTCGGGAGATACTGATCACGATAATAGAGGATTAGAAATGGATAGAACAACGATATTTAGTGGAGGTGAAAAACCTCACAATAATATGCCTCCTTACCGAGTGATTCGTTTTATAGAATTTGTAGGATTTTAATTTTTAAACTAAACGATATGACAGCAATAGAAACATTAAAGCAATGGTTTTCTAATCTTAAAAAACCAACGCAAGAGCAGTTTTGGGCGTGGTTAGATAGTTTTTGGCACAAGAGCGAGAAGATACCAATGGCAAGCGTAGAGGGCTTGGATAAACTCGTAGAAGGCACGGCTTCAGCTGAGCAATTGAGTAATCACCTAAACGATACACAAGCACATAAGGTGTTATTTGACAAAAAAGTGGATAAGGTAGAGGGGAAAGAATTAAGTTCTAATGATTTTACTAATGAATATAAAGAGAAGTTAGAGGGACTTCATCAAGTAGATATTTCGGGACTCTTACCAAAAGGAGATTATACGGGTACGGCACAGGACTTAAAAAAACTTATTGACGAGAAAGCCAATAAAAACCATAAACATTCGTGGGGAGATATTGAGGGAAGCCCTGCTGATTTAGGTGATGCTTTTAAAAAAGTTATTGATAATCTACAGATAGGGGGGAGGAATTTGATATTACAATCCCAACAGAGAATAACAAAAACTATAACTTCTCCTGGTTTTGTAGAAATATACAATTTATCACAACAGTTAGAAATTGGTAAAACTTATATTTTTACGTATAAAAACCATAAGGCAAAAGAAGTACTATTCTTCCTATGGAATGGCAGCTGGGAGCAATCTACACAGGTGTATAATGGCAAACCATTCGAAGTTACAAAACAATATAATAATTTGAGAGCTCACACGAACGGTGAAACCGAGTATGATTTTGAATTGCTAAAACTTGAAAAAGGAAATATTCCTACTGATTGGACACCTGCACCTGAAGATTTTGATTTCTATAAGAAACAAATAGATTATTCAGAATTAAAAACATTTAAAAATAGACCAGCTGGTTCTTGGGGAGTTCTACTTGGTGATGGAGGAGGTATATATGTAAATTTTCCTTCTAATTCTTCAACATCTTCATTAGAATTTTTTAAACCCAATTGGTATCCATCAACTCGTATTGGCGTTCGAAATTCAGTTGATGCTAATAGATTTAACGAGGATAATGGTGAATTTCGTGATTTAGCTTGGTATGATGATGTTTTAAGGGCGGGGGTAGAATGCACTCAAAATACAACATTGCAAAAAGTTCATCAAAATCAAACTCTTTTTGTGACAACACCTTGTAATATTGAACTTAATACAATTGATGATTTGAGTAGTGTATCATTTAGAAAAGTTTTTGATAGTGGTGTTGTTTCTTTTTCTTGTAATGGAAAAAATATCATTTATACGGCTGACAACCAATTTAACGGAAAAAAAGGCTCTACAGCTGTAATATCAAGATATGGAAACGATTGTTACATTGATATAAGAAATGTTTAAATTATGAATGCAATACAATTTTTTCAATGGGGAGGTGATTATGGCGATGTGGAGATAGCTTTCCAAAGAGAAGCTCTTTTTAATAATTTTAGTAATTTCAATATAGAGCGTGTTTCCTTATTAGCAGAAAATAGAGATAGAACTTTTTCAACTACTATTCCTATTGGGGGAGCTATTCGATCTGCGAAAAACAAGTATACTTGGATTATTAAACGAAAGCAATTTTTTAATGTCAAAAAGTATACAGATTTAGAATTACGTGCTATAGTGTTATCAGGTTTCTTTGATGATAACCGTGCTACAAGAGATGAACAGGATTTTGCATCAGGTGTTTTTTTTAAAAAACGAAATATTTTTCCTTTCAATCGTTATCATTCTTCTGGTCAGTTTGGTAACATAGCAACTTTTGATATTCAAAGTTTAAATACTTTAAAAATAGAACTAATACCATATAGATACAATCTTCCAACTATTCAAGAAGCTAAAACACAATTAACTAAAATATTATTTCCAATTATGCTCGACTAATTTACTATGACAAAACTAAATTACATATTACAAGGATTTGGGTTTAGAGATTTTAAAGACCTCTTACACTCTTCCTTTGGACACACTTTTTCAATGCTTTTTTTCAAAATAGATGTTATTATGTAGCTCTTATTTGCTACTATTCATTTCCTATTTGGGTTTAACCATTTTTTTTGATTGCTTTTGTAATTTTATTAATATTCGAATAGATAAACGGGTATGGCAGCCTCGTATCGTAGGAAAGAAAAACACGAAAGTCGCAAAATAGGTCGTATGCTGTTAAAAATATTTGTTTATTTAATGATTATTTGTATTGCTACATATCTTTTCAGTCAATGCTGACTTTCTTATACGTGAAGATTCTGAGTTTGACCTTTTCCTTTGACTCTATTGGGTAGTACTTTATTATATAGTAGTTGGTTCTGAGCTTATAGGAAAACTTAAATAATTTAGGCTTTAAGTTTGTCAATGTATTATTAACAAGAAATTTTATAAAACCTTTAATATTGAAAATCATTATGACTCCTAAAGAATTTATAACAAAATACAAGCCTTACGCCCTCGAGACTCAGCGTAAAACGAAAATATCACACCTATTCATACTGGCCCAATCGGCATTAGAGACGGGCTGGGGTAAGAATGTGCCCGGTAATATGATGTTTGGTGTGAAAGCTAGCAAGGATACGCCTGCAAGTAAGAAGCAGTTAGTGCGTACTACGGAGGTACTTTCCGTGCCTATGGTAACAAAGGGACTTTTTCCTGAGATTATCAGCATTACTAAGCGTGCGGACGGCAAATATCTGTACGTGGTGAGGGATTGGTTTAGGAAGTACGATACCCCAGAAGAGAGTTTCACTGACCACGCTCAATTCTTCATCAAAAACGAACGCTATGCAGAGGCATTGAAAGTGAAAAGTGACCCCTATAAGTTTGCAGAGGAGGTTGCTAAAGCGGGTTACGCTACCGCTCCTAACTATGCGGATACTTTGAAAAAAGTGATTAAAATGATTGAACAAGCAAAATAACTATGTATGAAAAGAGTTTTATTATCAATGTTACTCCTTTTGTCAGTGATTGGTTGCAGAACCAAAAAAGTAGAAACCTATACACAAAGGCAAGTCCAGAAAGAGCACTTTATCACCAATAAGGATAGCTCCCAGCTCTTTGTTCAGAAGTCTCATAAGTCTGAATGGTCTGACCTGTCCGCCACGTCTTTCGAGATTGAACTCGAAAACGACAAAGACAGCCTTGGCAATGCTAAAGAACTCACCTATACCCGCACTCGGGACGGCAATAGAGAGACTATAAGGGTACGCAATGGCAAGGTGAAAATAAAAGTTATCAGAGCCCATTCTAAGAGCTTACAGCAGGCTGATACTACTCTTTATAAGCAATCCTACACAAGTGTTCAAAATGAAGTTCGAAAGCACGAAATACAGCAAGCTGAGCAAATACGAAAGCACACCCAAAGTACACCATTAAGGTATATTCTTTGGTTGTTACTGCTCGTAGTTTTAGCTTATGTATATTGGAGATATAAGCGTTTTTAAACAGAAGATTTAAAACTTAAGTAAAAAACGAGCTACTTCATTGCGAGGTAGCTCGTTTTTTTATCTGTATAACTTTATGTTATTTACCTATTGACCACACAGTGTAGCTATTGGCGGGTACTTGTATAGTTACATTGCCGTCGCTATCGGTAACAAAAAGTAAATGACTATTACCAGAGTAATCTATCAAGGTTTTGTTTTTCCAATGGGTGGTGATAGTACGCTTGGCAGGGAGAGTGCTGTTGTTGATAAAGAGCACTAAGCCCGGACTTTTCTCGTTGCCCAGACGTGAGGCTACATACTCTGTATTAGAAGCTAAGTGAAATTTCTCTTCGCCTACTGCCAAACTGCGGTTGATGAGCATTAGCTTTTGTAGCTTGGCTTTGAAAGCCTCATTTTCGTAATCGGAATAGAAAATACAAGGGTAGCCACTGTGGGTAAGGATATAGGCGTACGCCATTAGTTTTTTATCAGGCGCAATGGTATTATCCGCTATTTTGTCTTTCTCGGTATCGTGGTTAGCTGTAAAAGTAACGGCTTTCTCGGTGCGCAAGGTTCTAAGCATTGGGTGGGTATCGGTCATCAGTTCGTGCATATCTTTATTGCGGTCTAATGCCTTTTCGAGAGCATAAAAACAGGCAAAGTCGAAAGCACTTGCACCGCTCTCGTCTACCCATTTTTTAAGCGTTTCGGGGTTGCCGTCCCACAATTCACCTACGGCGAAACCACCTACTGCTTTTAGCCAATCGCGTACTACCCAAGCTCCAAAGCTCTTCACGTAGTCGAAACGCCAACCGTCAAATTTCATTGTATTCTTGTAGTACTTTGCCATTGAATTATCTTTTTCCCAAAGTTCTTCACGCACATAGGGTACTTTATGCGATAGGTCTTGTTCCCCGTAAAAGTCAGCTCCTTCGTCAGAAGTTGCATATTTATTAGGGTGAAAGCACTCATAGTTGCGGTTAAATTTTCCAGAAGCATTACCGTGGGTTTCATCGAAAAGAGTGTAGGTCTCTTTATTGCGGTAAGGGTTCCATTCTTTGCCCCCGCCATTGTTATGCCCTATAACTATATCGGCAATTACTTGCAAGCCACTTTCGTGGGCTTTGCTGATGAGGTTTTCGAGTTCAGCGCGTGAGCCGAAGCGGGTTTTGGTCGTTTCGTGCTGGAAGTATTCACCAAAGTCGAAATAATCGGAGGGGTCGTAGCCCATAGAGAGGCCCCCAGAAGCTCCTTTGGAGGCAGGTGGTAGCCATATGCGGTCTACCCCATTGGCTTTCCAATCGGCGAGTTTTGGGGTAATGGTATTCCACCATTCGCCAAGAGGTGTTACGTCCCAGTAGAAGGCTTGCATCATTACGCGGTTGCCGTTGTCTATTTTAGTAAGGTCTAAGGGAACTGTATTTTGGGGTTCTGGGTTGTCGTTGTTGCTTTTTTTATCGCAGGAAAAGGCGAGCAGTCCTGCGAGAAGGTATATATAATATTTCATATTTTTGGTATTTAAATGATATAATACAGGCTGTCCGACACTGTCGGACAGCCTGTATTCTGTTATAATTTTTCTATCTTGTAAGTACCTTCTTTGGTTTTTACATCAAAAGAGAAAGAAACGTTGTAAGTGCCTGCACTCACTTTGATGTTATTTCCACCATCTTTAAGCTTACCACTAAGAGCGGTTGCAGGGTTATCAGTGCTATCAGCACCGAAGTTTGTACCCCATTGGTTATTTAAACGGATTTTAATTTCTCCGTCCTTTAGACTAACATTTTTAGCTTCCCATTGGTTAAAAGCACCATTGTAAGACAACTTGATGTCTAAATCCTTATTTTCGTCCCAACCATTAGCACCGCTACCAACTATACCCCAAGAGTATTTTTCGATACTATAAGTAAGCGCTTTTTCGTTAAAAGTAATCTTATAAGTACCTGCTAAGACAGCAATATTATCTCCTTTGGGCACTAATTTACCGTTGCTTCCGCCGTAATTAAGATCCCACTTATTATCTTTACGGAATTTGATGTGACCTGCTTTTAAAGTAGCATAAGCTACTAATGCACCATCGTCACCTTTCCACATTTTAATATCTAATCCTTTATCTGGATCCCAACCGTTAGCACCATCACCAGCTATTCCCCAATCGCTTGGTTTGATTTCATCAAGGAAAGGAGTTACTTTCAATTTATGCTCGGAGGAAAAATTACGTTGGTCGCTGAGGACTAATCTTACCGCTACGGTAACTTCGGTCGTTGTTCCTGCTGTAATTTCTAAATCACTTATAAGATAGTCATTTAACTCTTTACCTGTGATAGCAAGAGGGGATTTCTCAACTGAAATAGATTTCTCCTTTTTTCCATCTTTTCTTACAAAATTAACAGTATATTTAGGAGCAAGGTTTATGTTGAGGTTTTTCGTTTCCCAAGAAACAGTAAGAGCTGTTTGAGAGGCGGTGCCCTGTGTAAGTACTACGTTGTCGGTAGATAGGGAAGCCTCTATTTTGGCATCGGCATTAAGGGTTGCCTTTTCTTCGTCTTTTTCGCAGGCTACCAATGAGATAAGCCCCATACATAGTGCTGCTGTTTTAAGTATATTTTTCATAGTATTCTCTTTTTAGTATCCTGTATTTTGAGTAAGGTTGTCATTAGCGGTGCGTGCATCTTGAGGAATAGGATATAAGTTTCTATAATCGGGCACTGCTACACCAGAAGCGGCACCTCCTTTGAAAGACCAGAGGTAAGCACCTCCTGTAAATTTACCATAACGAATAAGGTCGGTACGGCGCAATCCTTCCCAGTACAATTCACGAGCGCGTTCATCTAAGATAAAATCTAAGGTAAGGTTGCTATCGGCTATGTTGCCAGAGGCGTTACCATAAGCACGGCTACGCAATTGGTTGATATAACCTAAGGCAGTAGCTCTATCACCTCCTTCCCCACCGCGTAGCACGGCTTCAGCATAAGTAAGATATACTTCGGCTAAGCGAATGAGCGGTAAATCGGTGTCGGGGAATTTCTTTTCGGGGTCTTTACCTGCGGCTCCTGTAGAGGTTATGTTCTTGAATTTAGTAATGGCATAACCTGACTTTGTAAAGTCTTTTAAGTCTGTGTTCTCATAGGTTTGTCCATCGGTATAGAACATCGCGCGTTTGTCTTTCCAAGCGGTAGGCTCGTTATTACTATTGCGTGCTGATACCTCAAATTTATTAACGAATTCTTTAGGAGCTGTAAGACCACTCCAACCGTCGTTAATACCTAAGGAAGAAGCATTCATATTTCCTCCGGTAGCTCCGTGTATAATGAAAGCTGTACCTCCATAGGTTTTGGTATTAAGCCCATCAAAACTTGCTAAAAATATAAACTCGTTTTGAGCGCCATTGCTGTTGTTATCGGCAAGGAACAACTCGTCGTAAGCGGTACCATTGTTATTGGCATCGGTAGTGTTTAAGCTATAGGAAGAGGCAATTACCTTTTTAGCATAGGTAATACAATCGGTATATTTATCTTGTCCTATATACACTTTAGCGTTGAGGTATAAACGAGCGAGGAGCGCTTGAGCGGCTACCACATCTACACGTCCGTATTCATTAGCACGTGCGGCTTTTAGTTTGCCCTCTAAATCCTTTAACTCACTTTCTACGAAGTTAAAGAGTTCGGCACGTGTGTTTTGAGCAGGTTTTAAATCTGCCTTAGAGGAGGTTACCAAAGGTGCTTTCCCGAAAGCATCTATTACATTGTAATAAGCATAAGCACGGATAAAGCGCGCTTCGGCAATATAATAACCTACTTCGGGGTCAGAAGCTAAGGCTTGTGCGTTATCTATAAACGAGTTCGCAAAAGCGATTTGTTGCCCCAAGCGGTTGTAATAGGCATTGTTAAAGGTGTTAGCAGGTGTCCAACTCATATTGTGGAAGTCGGGCACACCAGCATCACTCCAGCGAATGATAGCCTCATCGGTACTGGCTACTTGTAAGTAGAATTGCATACGAGTGTATCCAGTAGAACCTTCATCGGCACCTGCTATATCGCCATCACCGCTGGGACCTTTTTGCCCAGTAAGCGATAATGAGGCATAAATTTTAGCTAAAGCACCTTTAGCTTCAGTAGCGTTTTTAAACACGTCTTTTTCAGTAAAGCTATCGGGGTCTATAGGCTCTTGGTCTAAATCTTTCATACAAGCACTAAGCGAAAGTGCTAATATTACCCCAAAGATACTATGTTTGATATATTTTTTCATACTCTGTATTCATTAAAAGTTAACATTCAAGCCCAACAAGTAAGTTTGAGGGCGTGGATAGAAGTTATTGTCTATACCACCGTATACTTCTGGGTCTAAACCGCTGTACTTAGTAATAGTCAGTACATTTTGTACAGTACCATAAAGGCGAATGTACATTTTATCGGTATGAGGGAAAGTATATCCCAAGGTGATATTGTCTAACTTGAAGAATGAAGCGTTCTCTAAGTAGTAATCGCTTAACCACGATTGGTCGTTATGGCGTTGGAAATTACTATTCGCTTTAATATTGCGCAAGAAACCACTGTTAGCAGTAATTTCGCCGAATTGATCTAAGCGTGATTGGGTGTTATTGTACACATAGTTACCGATGTTTGCACGGGTAGTGATGTTTAAATCCCAATTCTTGTAGTTCAAATCGGTGCCAAAGCCCATTGTCACAGGGGCAAAAGGCGATTTGTACAAGTAGCGGTCGCCTTCGTCTATTTTGCCATTACCGTTTCTATCCACAAAAGCATTTTCTACTGGATTGCCTTGTGCGTCGTACACTTGTTGGTATACAAAGAAAGAGTAAGGGGTTTCACCTTCGCGGTGTAGTTGTACACGGTTACCAGTACCTCCTGAGATACCTCCAGTAGGCTGGTCGTCGGGCATACGGGTAATCTTATTTTCGTTGTAAGCTATGTTATAGTTGAAACTCCAACGGATATTCTTCTCAATATTACGGATAGGAGTTACGGTCAAACCAAGTTCAATACCTTTGTTTTCCATATCCCCTACATTGGCATTTACACGGTTTTTAAAGTTGGTAAAGGGGTCGATAGTGGTTTCGGCTATCAGGTCTTTGGTTTGTTTGCGATACATATCGAGGGTACCAGTGATGAGGTTGTCTAACAATCCAAAATCAATACCAGCATTGAGGGTATTCCCCACTTCCCAACGTAGGTTTTTATTGGTTACCCCAGGACGGTAAGTTTGATAGAAGCTATCGCCCAATTGATAAGAAGCTCCGTCTTGGCTACGAGTGTAATTGGTAAGGAAGAGGTAGTCGCCCAAACCATTCACGTTCCCTACTTCACCATAACCAAAACGCAGTTTGAGTTCGTTAAGAGTTTTGTTGTCTTTAAGGAAGTTCTCGTTGCTCACGTTCCAAGCCAAGGCTACTGAAGGGAAGTAACCCCAACGGTCGTCTGGGTTTAGTTTAGAAGATGCGTCGGCACGAAGGGTAGCGGTAAGAAGGTAACGATTCTTATAGCTATAGTTTGCACGACCAAAGAAAGACATCAATACGTTTCTACTCTTGTTGATGTTAGGCACCTCTTTGTTATCACCTGGGTTAGTGAAGTAAGAGTAATCAGTGGAATTATCGTCAAATTCGAATGACTGATAAGAGTGTCCTACCATTAGCCCTATATTATGAGTTTCTTTGATGTCCTTTATATAGTTTATATAAGCATCAAAGAGCTTGTTGGTAGCTTTATTAGTATAAGTAGTTTTAGCTCCGTCGAAACCAGGAGTAGAGGTAGGCATACGGCGGTCGGTTATTTTATCACCTTCCCCTTTACTGTAATCAATACCCACGTTTACACTAGCGGTAATATCTTTAAAGAAAGGCAAGGTATAATCTACTTTAGCATTCCCAATAAAACGATACACTTTAGAAGAATCGTCTAAAAACTTTAGCATTGCCATAGGGTTGTTAGGAGCTAAGTCGTAGCGGCTGCCATTATTAGGGTTCACCCAAGCGTGGTAACCTCCATATTTAGCGAGACCTCCAAACACTGACTGAGTAGGGTCGTACTCTACGGCTGCCCCAATAGCATCTTTATTAGCAAAACGGTTTTGCATATAAGTACCATTGGCATTCAATTCTAATTTCAATGATTTATCAAAGAAAGTAGGGTTCAAGCTAATTTTGGCATTGGTACGTTTGAAGTTATCGGTACGCAATATCCCATCGGCATACGAATGTCCTACTGATACACGGTAAGGCAAAGTTTTGTAAGCGCCGGAGAGCACCAAAGTACTATTGCTCATTGGAGCAGTTTGGTAGATTTCTTTTTGCCAATTAGTATCGGCATTTCCTAAGAGTGCTTCGGCAGCAGGGTTATTCAATCCTTTTACTGTTTGGCGGAATTGGTTAGCATTCATTACATCTACATAGTCGTTTACATCTTGTAGGGCGATGCTGGTGTTGAAGCTAATCTTCAAATCTTGGTTTGCTTTTCCTTTTTTGGTGGTAATCATAATAACCCCATTGGCAGCACGTGAACCAAAGATAGCGGTAGACGAAGCGTCTTTTAGCACGGTCATACTCTCAATATCTTCGGGGTTGATAGAGTTGAAGATACTACGAGAACCGCCCACGCCTCCATCGTTCATTGGCACACCGTCAATTACAATTAGCGGGTTAGAAGTTAAGGACAAAGAGCCATTACCACGGATACGGATAGTTTGTCCTTCACCAGGAGCTCCACTAGCAGAGGTCATTTGTACCCCAGCTATTTTACCTTGTATAAGCTGGTCGGCATTTACGGCAGGAGCTTTGTTAAAGTCTTTGTCGGTCACCAAGTTTACAGAACCTGTAAGGTCTTTTTTCTTTATAGCACCATACCCAATGACTACCACGTCTTCCAATTGTTGTGTATCCTCTTGGAGAACAATGTTCATAGTACCTGCTTTAGCAGCTACTTCTCGGCTTTTATAGCCTACTGATGAGACCACAAGGGTAACCCCTTTGTCTACTTTTAACTCAAAATTACCGTCAAAATCGGCAGCAGTACCGTGAGAGGTACCTTTTACAAGCACACTGGCACCCATCAAAGGTTGTCCAGAGCCGTCTTTCACTGTTCCTTTTACAGTGATTTGCTGTGCATAACCAAAAGCTACGCAAAGCAATAGTATTACAAACAATAACTGTTTAAACATATTGTTTTTCATATGTATGTGTATTTAAAGTTTAATTATATTGATTTTTCAAGGTGTATGTACATTCACTAATCGATTGTCAGGAGAAGGAGGCGTGCTTCTTCCGTTATTTAAGTACCCCTGTAAATTCAATCTTTCTCGCTCAGACATTATAGTGTTATCATCTTTATACACTATTTTTTCTAATTCGATGTAAGAATCATTCCTTGGGATAACAGGTAAGTAGAACTTGTTAGCCCACATTTTATCAAATTTTGATAATACCTCTGACCTCTCCCAAGTAGAACCGTCTTTCTTAGTCATCATTGGTTTATTGGGGTCATACACAGCTTCTGTATCGCCAGTATAAGAACCGTAGATCATTATAGAGTTAAAATCTATCCCATCTGACATTGGATGAATACCTGTAGTTCTCTTTTGTATATCAAAATCATGTCTAAAAGCAGGTTTGATATTACTATAATTTATATTGATATAGTTATCTCTATTATTAGCACAATGTTCGTGATATAACCCTATTGCGTGACCTATTTCGTGGATGGCAGCACTTACATGTTGATATGACCTTAAATTGATCACTTGTCGTCCTCCACTCATTCCTACATAAGAATTATTTTTATTGGAATTAGTGAATATTACACAAGGATAATCTCCCCATCTAGGATGTCTTTTTTCTTTTATGTTATTAGCATTCAGAAATCTTACATTTGTATTCTTTTCCCAATGTAAGATGGCTTCATATGCTATCTGTCTTCTATCAGGAGTTAAATCAGGTGCATATTCATATCTTACCATTAACCATGTTCTCTGTAGACTTGGGTGTACTCCTACTGAAGCTGTTATTAAGGCATCACTATTGCTGTTTTCAATAGCTTCTTCTCTTAAAGACCTATGTGTAATAGGGTTATTCCCTAAATACTTTTCATAAGGTTTTTCTTCCTCTGTCTCAATATAGCCTTTTTCACTTACAGATTTCAAGTCAGACTCTGATAGCAAAATATCTCCTAACCACAAGTAATCATTTCCTACTTTTTTAACAACTTGTCCTGAAGGTAAAGTTATCAAGGAATCTGGTTTTTCAGCAGAAGCAGGAACAGAAGGATCAACCATAAGTTTCATTTCGTCATCCTTTTCAAATTTACAAGACACAAATAGTATTGAGAACAATACTATTTGAAAAAAAATATATTTTTTCATATTATTTATTATTTAGATTTCACTTCTTTAATGCTAATAGCAAAGCCACCTCCTTTGGCAGCGGTGAGTTTTAGCTTTGTCTTAGCATTTACTTTTTGTTTGGTGATGGTGTATGCCTTCGGATTGGTTTTCCAGTTGGCATCTTTAGCATCAGCGTAGATAGTAGCCTCGTACTTCTTACCTTTGTCCAAGAAGTTGAGCAGAAGCTCTGAGGTATGTCCGCCTTCGTGAGCCGTACAACCTACGTACCAATCGTTGCTGTGTTTATCTTTACGCGCAATGGTGATATAACGTCCTGGTTCTGCTTCAAGGTATACGCTCTTTTGCCAATCTACGGGTACATCTTTAATGAATTGGAAAGCGTCCATATGCTTCTCGTAGTTCTCTGGCAAGTCGGCTGCCATTTGTAGCGGACTGTACATTGTTACATACAAGGCTAATTGGCGTGCCAAGGTACTGCGTATCTGACTGTTATTATTAGGATTTACATACTTCATTTCGGTCTCGAAGATACCAGGAGTATAATCCATAGGGCCTCCTTGCAAACGAGTGAAAGGCAAGATAGTGGTGTGGAATACTTTATTACCTCCAAAAGCCTCGTACTCAGTACCGCGAGCTGATTCGTTACCTATCATATTTGGGTAAGTACGGCAAATACCGGTAGGGCGTACGGCTTCGTGCGCATTCACCATTATTTTGTGTTTAGCAGCTTCTTTAATCGCATAGAGGTAGTGGTTAATAGTCGATTGGCTGTAGTGGTGTTCACCCACAGGGAGGATATCGCCTACATACCCGCTTTTTACGGCATTGTAACCGTATTGGTTCATCAACTCGTAAGCGGCTTTCATATGGCGCTCGTAGTTGCGCGTAGAGCCCGAAGTTTCGTGGTGCATCATCAGTTTTACGCCTTTAGAGTGCGCGTAGTCGTTCAGTGCTTTAAGGTCGAAGTCGGGGTAAGGAGTTACAAAGTCAAACACATAGTCCTTTTTATGTCCGAACCAGTCTTCCCATCCTATATTCCAACCTTCCACAAGCACTTGGTCGAAGCCGTGTTTTGCTGCAAAATCGATGTATTTGCGTACTTCTTCGTTGGTAGCGCCGTGGGTACCATTAGGTTTGGTTTTGGTGTAATCCACCGTATTAAGGTCTACTGCAGGAAGGTCGTTGGTATAACTCCAAGAGTTTTTTCCGGTAATCATTTCCCACCAAACACCTACATACTTCACAGGTTTAATCCACGAAGTATC
This sequence comes from Capnocytophaga sp. oral taxon 380 str. F0488, assembly GCF_000318255.2. Classification (NCBI taxonomy): domain Bacteria; kingdom Pseudomonadati; phylum Bacteroidota; class Flavobacteriia; order Flavobacteriales; family Flavobacteriaceae; genus Capnocytophaga; species Capnocytophaga sp. oral taxon 380. The sequence continues at coordinate 2,771 of NZ_KB291168.1, read as the reverse complement.
GGCAATAGCGCAAGGTTCGTTGAGGTTGAGAATAAGGCGTGACGCTAAGATTTTACGAGCGTCATCACTCACCATAATAGTACGCCAAGGACTGTGACAAGGGGCTTGCAAATAGCCTTTAGCTCCCTGTGCATCGGGCGTTAGCCACGATTGGAAGACGAAAGTCTTGTCGTCTAAGTTCAGGTTCATTAGCGAGTAGTTTACCAAAGCCGCTTCGTGAAGATTGATATACAAGCCGTCTTTGGTTTTCATCATTAAGGAAGTTTGTACGCCGGTAGGCGAGAAAACAAACTGCGATACGTTGTCACTCATCGCTTGTTTCATCAACCCCCGAATTTCGGAGAGCTTACTTTCCGTATAGTCGTATTCTTGGGTATCATAGTCCCCAGGAATCCACCAAGCGGTGTGGTCTCCGGTCATCGCAAACTGCGAGAGTTCTTCCTCTATTACAAAATAGGTGAGTTCTTTTTGTGAAGGGAACTCATAGCGGAAGCCCACTCCCTCGTTGTACACGCGAAAACGAATGTTCATTTTTCGGTGGGTCTTCTCTTGTTGCAATTGTACGAGAAGTTCGTTGTAATGGTTGAGAATCTCGCTTTCTTCTCCCCATACAGGTTTCCACGTTTCCTTAAAAGTAGACTTTTTGGTGTCTACTACTTTAAAGTTTTGGGTTAACGGCTCAATTTTCTTGATTTTAGAGTCGTCCGGAAGGCTTTTTTCACTATAAACAGGTGTCTCGTCCGATTTCAATAAATAGGAGGATAACACCTCTCTTATTTTAAAGCCTAAAGTACTTTCATTGATCACTGCTTTGTTTTTGTAAGTCACCTTATACGAAGGCGTCCCATCAGCTTTCAGTGAAAAAGTGAGCACTACATTGCCGTCAGGCGAGCTCTGTTGCTGTGCCATAGCGAGGGGCATAGCAAAGATGCTCATCAATAAGATCATCTTTCTCATCTTTTATTGCTTTATAAGTGTTAAAATTGGTACAAAGTTACGGAAGTTTTTTTAACAAACAAATTTTTCTTTACTTTTTTTTAAGAAAAATTTATGATACATCATAAAGTCAATAAGTTAAATAAGTTTTTAGCTGTCGTATTTTTATCTTTTACCGCTCACTTTTTACTTTTTTATACACTTTCATCAAGTTTTCAAACACTGCTTCGTCGGTAAAATGCTGAGCGTGTCGGTAACCCTCTTCTATCATTTGCCTGCGCAACACCTCATCGGTAGTAATGCTTGCAATAGCTCTACATATCTCTTTTTCAGCATTTTGCAAGTTCACATAAACCGAATGTGTTCCACCTGCTTCGGCAAAACAACTTCCCTGCGAACTAATCACAGGGGTTTTGCTAAATAACGCTTCTATAATAGGAATCCCAAAACCTTCAAAAATCGAAGGATAGCAAAACACCTCAGCAAGCTGGTAGATAATCGCCAAATCTTCCATAGGCACGTTACTCAGTGCTTGCACGCGGTCTTTAAGTTGGTGTGTTTCACAATACGCCTCTATTTGTTGGTAATAAGCTGTTTGTTTACCCACCAAAACTAACGAAATATCTGGCAGAGGTTCAATAGCTTTCACTATTTCAAGTGCGTTCTTGCGGGGCTCAATAGCGCCTACGTTCAATACAAATTTTTCGGGAAGATGATATTTTTTGCGTATAGTTTCCTTCTGTGTTTCGGTATATATTTTCTTAAAAGCTCGGTGACAGCCTTGGTATACCACCGTTATTTTCTCTTCCGAAATACCTAAATAGCTGATGATATCTTGTTTAGTCTGCTCACTAATAGCGATGATGTGTTCTGAATGTTGTGCGGCATACAAGAACTTGCGATAATGTATTTTTCTGTCGAAAAACGAATACAGTTCAGGATAACGCATAAAAATAAGGTCGTGAATAGTAACTACCGTAGGTATGTGTTTATAAATTCCCTTAGGAATTTCTCCTGAAAGTCCGTGATAAATATCAATGGGGAGTTGTTTAGCTATATCAGTGATTTTTACACTGCGCCATAATGATTTTAGCTTGCGCCAGAAGAAAGATTGTGGAGTGATTTCGGTGGTGTGTTCATCAATCACCACCCCCTGAAATTCGCGTTTTTGTGGGTTGAAGAGGTATAAATGCCCCACCTTGTGTTCTTGTAGTATGTGAATCAAATCCCGACTGTAATTCCCCAGTCCGCGTGTGTTATGGAAAGCCCGTTTAGCGTCAAAAGCGATGTTCATAGTTGCTCAATGAAATGATAAGGTAATATGAACTGCAAAGGTAATAAATTAAAACGATACAAACAAAACAGTATTTAAAACCCATTTACCTTCACCTTTTCTTCGCTCATTCACTACTTGTCCCTGTGGCTCGCACCGTTTTTTGTATGAACTTTGCCAAAGTTTCAAAACTTTGGCAAAGTTGAAGTCCACTAATAACCTTCTTTTTATCTCTATCTTAG
>NZ_KB291168.1:0-300 GCF_000318255.2 Capnocytophaga sp. oral taxon 380 str. F0488 | reverse complement strand
TTTTATCTCTATCTTAGCTTTAACTTACCTTCACCTTTCCTTCGTTCATCATTCATTGTAGAGCCACTGTAGACCCACTGTAGAGCCACTGTAGACCCACTGTAGAGCCACTGTAGAGCCACTCATCGTTCGCCCTACCTTTATCTTACCTCCGCTCCACCTCCGAGCAACCCTTGTCTTTCACCCTAATAACCGCCACTACTTTTTACTCACACCTAATTTATTTAATTTCCCAATCGATTTTTCTCTAATTCTCTAATTTTCTCATTCTCTAATTTTCTCATTTTCTCATTCTCTAAT